>CAYMTI010000357.1:0-1511 GCA_964393315.1 uncultured Planctomycetia bacterium | reverse complement strand
CTCCTGATTCTTCCGTAAGAGAAAGGATCAGGGCGATAGATGGAGAAAAGATATCCAATCCTTTTTTCGATAAAATAAAGGACTTTTTTTACTTCAATGATTTTTACTTTTTTTCAGCTTGTGTGATAATATTGCTTTTGCTCTATATAATCAAAGGGTGAACTGTTTTCTAACAAATACGATCTCTGATGTTTTAGCCCGGAAAACTTTCTTTGAGCTTAGTTATAAGCTACTATAAAGATTTAAAGATCATAAAATCTTTGTTATATTGAATTACCTGAGTATATTTGTCCATAGCGAATCGAAAAAATTTATTATCTTCAGTAAAAATAACAGGCTATCAAATCGGGACAGTTCCCGGGACTAATATTTATTTCAGAGAAGAATAAAAAACTTGACCTTTTTAGATAAATGTATATAATTAATACATATACACAATTTTCAGAAAAATCCTGCGATGTTGGCCCATTAATCCGAATTTTTCATTTAGATTTATATAAAAATAATTTACCACTTCCCAGTTATGCATAAATAAATACTTCCCAAATCCTATAATGTTAAATAAACAGAAAAAAGAAAACAATCATCTTTATCTTGTTGATGGACACGCGCTTTGTTACAGAGCTTTTTACGCTATCAAAGAGCTTTCCAACTCCAAAGGAATGCCTACAAACGCCATTTACGGAGTAATCATAATGCTCAAAAAACTTATAAAAGATTATTCTCCGTCAATGCTGGCTTTTGCTTTTGACTCAAAGGGCAAGACCCTTCGCCATGATAAATATGATCAGTACAAGATACAGAGGAAACCTATGCCGGAAGACCTTTCCTCCCAAATACCCGCAATTATGGATATTATAAAGGCGTATCGTATTCCTATATTTCAAATACAGGGCTACGAAGCCGATGACATAATAGCAACTATAGCGAAAAAAGCTGAAAAAGAAGGAACGGATGTAACTATTGTTACGAATGATAAAGACGCTCTTCAACTCGTTAACGAACATATACGGGTACTGAGTCCGGGGAGTTTCGGTGATAAAATATACGGGGTGGATGAAGTAAGGAAAAAATACGGAGTATCCCCCGAACAAATGAAAGAACTTATGGCGCTTACCGGCGACACCAGTGATAATATTCCCGGGGTAAAGGGTATAGGAAAGATCACCGCCGCAAAGCTGATATCAAAGTACGGCAATTTATCTTCCGTTTTTGAAAATATTGAGGCTATCCCCCAAAAAAATTTGAGAGAAAAATTAACAGCCGGAAAGAAATCGGCTCAAATGAGCAAGGATCTTGTTATGCTTGATCTACAAGTCCCGGTCAATTTCGATCTGAAAGAAGCTGTGTTCGAGAAAGGGGATATTGAAAAATTGATATCATTATTCCGGGATTTTGAATTCCACAAACTCTTGAAAGAATTAGTCGAAACTGATACCGGAAATTGTAAATATAGCATTATTTCATCAGAAGAAAACATAAAAGAACTAGTAGGCCGAATTAAAAAGAAT
>CAYMTI010000356.1:0-1536 GCA_964393315.1 uncultured Planctomycetia bacterium | reverse complement strand
TTGTAGAGATTCTTTTACTTACGGGCAAAAATAGTGAAGCCGGAGATTATATAATGAATATACTGGACGGTAACGCCCGGAAAGGGGGGAACAGGTTTCTCGAGGGATCACTTTATCTGATGCTGGGGGATATTTATTTAAGTTCTCACGAGACCAAAGAAGCGGAAATCGTGTGGAACAACATGAAAGAAGATTACCCGGATCAGTGGGTAGCCGTGTTCATAGCGGATATGATGAGAAATAATATATCGGAAGAGGAATATCTGGATGTTATAAAGACCTGGAGCCCGGATATCAGAGTTGTCGGATTTTACTTTCTGGGCAGTAGATCAGAGTTTCAAGGGGACAAGAAAAAAGCCGATAAATATTTTAAAAAAGCCGCCGGTATGAAAGACTCAAGCGCCGTATTTATAAAAAGACTGGCCGAAAACCGGCTTGATCATGATCGTACTGTTATGAGAAAGAAATGAATTGAATAGCTAGCAGATCTTAAGGTTATCAACATTAACGAGTTCGACTCAAATGAAGAATAAATGCCTTCCGGTTCGATCTTGTCATTGATCCGTTCTTAGAACAACATAATGGTCATTTTCAAGGATTATGGTGTAATCCGATCCTTCGGCGTAGCTTATATATTCTTTGTTCAATATCGCGAATTTGTTTTTTTTATTAAGGATCTTTTTGAACTTTCCGAGGTCCTGAATATTAAGGCCGTATTCTTCCAGGTAGAACTGCATTCCCGGGTCATTGATAGCGTACATATGGATTTTTTCACCGGAGGGCAATATCTCTGAAATGTCGGCGGCCATTTTTTTTGTATCAGGAGAATAATCAAGATCGAAAATACCCCTGTCATATGTTAAATAGATCATAGAAAGGCACGCTAACACGCCAACGATAATGACGCCGCGTTTTTTAAGGATCTTATCCAGTCCCCATCCGGTCAAAAGTGAAAGGGCGGGGTAAAGCGGTATAATGTACCAGTGTAACTTGGTTTTAACTACACTGAATATAAAAAGTACGCTTAAAGCCCATATAACAGGCAGAATGTGTTCGTTTTCCCGGCGTGTGAATATTCTCAGAAACGTCAGAGGAATAAGGCAGAACCCTATAAGCGCCCAGGGGCGACCTTTGTTGGGGATCACTCCGAAATATGTCAAGAAATTGCCTGTATGACCATCAAGTGAAGTTGTTGTCCTGTCTACCAGGTGTCTTAAAAAATAACCTTTTATGAAATCCGAGCCGTAATTCGAAAAAACCGCCCAGTGCCAGGCAATAAGTATCGTTATAGAGATGAAAGCTCCGGAGATAAGATACGGGTTGATCAAGAGCCTGAATTTACGCGTGGAGATAACGTAAAATAATATAATTATAGGTATTATAGCCGCACCCATGCCTTTTGTCAGGAATGCCAGGGCAAAAGCTACCGGGCATAATAATAAAAATATTCTATGATCTTCACCCATCAGAAGAAAAAGAAAAGATAGGGTGACAAAAAAAGTCAATGTCATATCGAGCATTCCCATTTTACCTGCC
>CAYMTI010000355.1:0-1537 GCA_964393315.1 uncultured Planctomycetia bacterium | reverse complement strand
GTACTTGTAAGAGAAGGGATGGATGACAGCCGGAGATATACAGCTTCCGAAATGGACAAATTTTATGAATCTATAAAAGAAAAATATTTTGGAAATGAAAGCGGCGTGACCAGGGAAAAAGTGTTGAGCCTTCTTTCCGAAATATACGGCATTGATAAGCGCACAGCTGTATTGCTGGACCACAGATTAAGATCACTTCAATGCCACGGTAAGGTATCAGAGCCATGGACATTCAATACCAGGTCGGTGTTCAGATATATAAAACAGATAAATGAAAGTTTAAAGGAAGTCTCGAGTGAAGATGAGAAGACCGTGTATAGTGTGACGTCCGGGATAAAACAGGAGGCGCTTGATATAGATCTTTTCATATTAAAGGAATTGGGTGTTCTTTCCGGGAAAGAAGGGGAGTTTACTTATTCTCTGGCGAAATTTTTTGACCCGGGCAAGATAAAACAGCGTGTTTGCAGAATAGAAGGGAAGGGGTTGAACGTTCACGTCCAAAAAAAGCATTTTCAGAAAATAAGGGATGTTTTATTTTCAGATGTACCGCCCACCTGGCCGATAGCTTCTTTTGTTTTCACTTCCCTGCAGCTGGAACCCGGGGGAAAAGTAAAAGGCAGAGATCTTTTGGCTAATGTGAATTCGGGAGTTGATAGAGGTTCCTGGAACATGTTTTACGCTGTCCTGGATTACCTGAATCGTCTTGGGCTAGTGTATGATTTTTCTGCAGGTACGGGTTACGGACATCCTGTGACCGGGGAAGAGTTCAATCGTACCGAATTCAGGGCTTTGTCCCTTTCAGATGATGAAATGGACAGATTCAGCAAATTTGTAGAAAATCTTGGACGAATAGGACAGGAGGTTTTTTTCGGCGTTTTTCCATCTAAGGAGGACAGGCTTGAGCTGATACAGGAGCTTTTCAAGGATGGATATATTAACAGATTCAGGAGAGTGTCTTCGTCTTTATGGAAAGTCGATGGTTATAAAAATATGAGTTTCAGCGAAGAGTTTGAAAATAAAAAACATATTACAGAGCTACAAAGAGAAAATATATACAACATACTTTTGAAAGCGCGTATGGAATTAACCTTCAGTACGGATAAAGAGAACATAGAACGAATGAGGAATAAGCTCGTGCTTGAGGTCCTTGAGCCCAGGGCTGTCGGTGCTTTTTACATATTTGAAAAGATAAGGGAACTATTGGATGAAACAAAAAAGAAGAGAGCCGAGGAAGATATCTCTGAACAAGGATATCCCGGTTTTACTGATATCTTGATGGCTGCCGGTAATATTAAACCCGGGAAGTTGAGCGATTATCTGACATATTTAAAAAAGGTAGGGTTGGTAGAAGAAATTGAAGATAAGTATTACCGACCGGTAAGGATATACGGTGTCCAGATGAGCGAGGTTAAAAGTATATTAGGCGGAGGCGGGGTGGGTGAGAAAATAGATCTCAAAGATGATGAGGGTATTAACCGTATGGCAACATCTATTTTGGCAGTTAATGAACCCTTATGGGCTGAGAGGTTTTTGACGG
>CAYMTI010000354.1:0-1544 GCA_964393315.1 uncultured Planctomycetia bacterium | reverse complement strand
ATATAATGCCAAACGAATCAGTTCTTATTGATGAAAAAGACGGAAAACTTATTAAACTGGCTGGAGTATTTCAGGATATATCAGGCCAAAAAGAGTCTTATAAAAAGATCAAGGCCTCTGAAGAAAGATATTGTTCCGTTCTTGATCTTATTACGGTGATAATCTGGACAGCGGATCACGAGGGGTGCTTTTGCGAAAGGCAGGAAAAATGGGAACGTTATACGGGGCAGACCTGGAAGGAATACGGTGGGAAGATGTGGACCGAAGGGCTGCATCCTGATGACCGGGGGAAAATAAAAGAACAGTGGGTTGAAGCCGTGAGGGAAAAGAAAGTTCTCATGTCAGAAGGAAGGATAAAGAAAGCAGATGGGGAATATGCTTATTTCAAATCAATAGCAAGGCCGCTGTTGGATGACCAGGGAACGGTAAAAGAATGGGTGGGTACTATCTCGGATATTACCGAAAGTAAAAAATATAAGGACAGGATAGTTGAAAATGAAGTAATGTTGTGGGGGCTTTTCAATAAATATAATATAGGGATATTAATATGTTCTGCCGATAAAAGGATAATTAAGGCAAACGGCAGATTTTGTGACATGGTGAAATATAGTGAACAAGAACTTAATGATATGAAATGGATTGATCTTTTGCATCCGGAAGATATCGAGGCTAACGCTGCTTTGGCAGAGGAGATGATAGAACGGAAAAGGGATATTTATGAGCTGGAAGAAAGATTTTCCGGAAAAAACGGGGAGGTAATATACGCAAATACCAATGTTTCCTGTGTCCGGGATAAAGACGGCGCCGTGAAATATTTCCTTATAACAGAAAATGATATAACTGAAAGAAAAATAACCGAGAAAAAGGCAGAGGAGATTGCCAGGTTCCCGGAAGAACACCCGGAACCGATACTTCGCGTAAGTAAGTCCGGATTTATAGAATATATGAATCCGGCGGCGAAACGGATTATGAATAGTTCCGGTTTTAGCGAAGGTGACGAGATAGAGATCAGCTGGAGGAATAACGTTCAAAGGATACTTCGGGAAGGGATGGCGTGGTTCGACGATAAGAAATTCGGACAAAGGCTATTCTCGTTCATGTTTTTTCCGGTTGTTGAAGCGGGATATGTCAATATTTACGGGCAGGAAATCACTGAAAGGCGCAGGGCCGAAAAAGAACTTACGGCGACGGAAAGACGGTATAAACTCCTGTATGAAACAAGCCGGGAACCTATTTGTATGCTTTCACGTGAACTGGATATTATTGGAGGCAATAGAGCTTTTATAGAACTGTTCGGATGTAAAAACAAAGAAGAACTTATTGGACTGAGTGTGCCTGAACTTTCTCCGGAATATCAGCCAAACGGGAAAATAAGTTCAGAGGAAGCCCAGGAATGTATAAGAAGAACCGAGGAAAAGGGGGCGTATTTTTTCGAGTGGACGCATAAAAAAGTGACGGGAGAGAGTTTTTTAACGAAAGTATTGTTGATGAATGTCGATGAGGAGGGGGATAGTTTTTTTCATGCTACCGTGAGAGATATTTCG
>CAYMTI010000353.1:0-1549 GCA_964393315.1 uncultured Planctomycetia bacterium | reverse complement strand
TAAAGAGACAAAAGATCTTTGTCTTCAAGTATGGGGTCTTGATAAATAAAAGAACAATTCTTGCAGAAAAAAACCTTCTGTGGAAAACCAAAACAATCTTTTTCCGCCAGCAGCACTGATCTTTCAGCCCCGCATAAACACGGATTTTTTTTGAACCTGTATTCACCGTTCCTAAATTTCTCAGTTATCCTATCCCGGATCTTCATTTGTTCAGGCGTCAATTTTCTGAAAGAAACCCCGTCATCTTTGTATTTCCCGCTCAGAACCATACACTTCTCCTTTATGAAATATCAATTATTAACATGTATGAACCAATATCTTACCTTACTTTTTCCGCGTTGTACAGTCATCTTTTATGAAAAAACAGGATCTATATAATAGATCGTATCGTCTTTTAGGCAAAGAAGATACGGGTATAGTTAAAAAACCTATAGCGCTGAAAACAAAAGGATAAAAACCAAAATGTAATATCTTTTGCGAACCATTTAGAGAAAACCGGCATCGCAATATCCTGATATTATTTTTCAAAGTAACACAAGTATAAAAAGACGTAAAGACCTTACGGAGACATTCATATCCAGCAAAATTAAATAGTAAAGATAAATAGCGCTTGCTAAAATTTCAAAATACATTTCGATCACGCTTTGCTTTTATCAAAAACCAATTGAAGGAAATATATATATATATAATATAATGAACCCCGCATGCTTCCGCTTCAGCAAAAAAAAATCAGGATTTAGCAGTAAATGATTATAGTAATATCGAGTGCCCCTGGATGTATTTTCGAATTGATACTTGCATTTAAACTTAATATCGATATATTATATGTATACTGTACGTAAACGAAAGGACTATCTTGGGCAAAAAGAAAAAGAAAAAACAAAACAAACAAGAGCCGAAAATCGCACCGGTTAAAAAGGCTATATCCCCGGTTTATACGCTTCCTTCGATAAATATATCAAAGAAGTTCATAGTTTTTCTGTGCGCGGTAGTATTTTTAGCGGGATTTCTGGTATATGCAAGTACTTTAACCGCGGATTTCATATGGGACGATGAATACCTGATAATCAATAACACCCAGATAAAAAGCTTTGTACATTTCCCGAACATTTTCAAAACATGGGTCGGATATGGAAGTGAAAACATAAACAATTTTTACCGCCCCATGCAGGAATTATCGGACATGATAGATTATTCTCTCTGGGGTTTAACCCCCGGCGGATACCACCTCACAAATACTATGCTTCACGCTTCCGTATCCATGCTTTTATTTCTGTTCCTGTTGATCCTTTGTAAAGATTGGATCGCCTCTCTCCTCGGAGCACTCTTCTGGGCGGTTCATCCGGTTCATTCCGAAGCAGTAGCTTATATAGCCGGACGGGCTGATCCGCTTTACTCTACGTTCATGCTCTTATCTATCATACTTTTTATAAAATTCGTGAATTCGAGCAAGAATAACAACATGTTATACTTTTTATCGATCGCGTTCTTCACGATATCTATCCTGGCAAAAGAAATGGTATTTATTTTGCCTATTCTTCTGTTCTTA
>CAYMTI010000352.1:0-1551 GCA_964393315.1 uncultured Planctomycetia bacterium | reverse complement strand
TATTTATTTACATACAAATAGAACCTGTAATCCCTTTTCGCTATACCTATAATCAATTGCAATATTACAACAACAAAAGACGGTATAAAACGAAAAAACCTGTACCATTTTCTGTTAATTATCAGTTCAATCACCCACCCTGGTATCAAAGGATAGATCTTATACAATTTCTCAAAATTATTTTTCAATTTACGGGCTTGCGGATCTTTTATCTTGTCTACATGGAACCAATCCCCGATATCACCTGCTTCACATAAATTCACATCCTCATCCGTAAGAAAACCCAGTTCCCTCGCTTTTTTTATCATTTCTAACCGCGGATAATAAGACAGGTTATAACATTTCAACCTGTTAAAAAATTTGTGTTTTCTCATAAACGTCAAAGGAAGGATATAATCTTCTTCTGTCATGGAAGGCAACCCCAATATCAGATCAACATCATAACGTAACCGGGCTTTATCACATATAGCAAAAGCTCTGTCGATCGTGCGATTACTTTCTTTCCTGTTCAAAAGATCTTTTCTTATTTTCTCGTTGAAGGTCTGCACTCCAAAATCAATACAATAGCATCCGGCCCTTTTCATCTCATCGATCCTTTCTTTATTCACAAAGCTTACGTGGCCTGTACACCTGAAAGGAACATTTATCTCCTTTTTATACCTAGGTAGAAATTCCATAAGCCAAGCACTGTCAGAAAACAATACGCTGTCAAAGAACATAACCCTTCGAAAACCATATTTTCCCTTCATGACCGTTAATTCTTCCATTACGGAATCAACGCTTCTTCTTCTGTAATAATTCCCCTTATAAATATCGTTTAAATAGCTTTCACAACAGTAGCTGCAGTTGAAAACACATCCCCGGCAGGTCAAGATCACATAATCATCCTTGTAATTAACATATCTTTTGAATATATCCTTGTCCGGCAACGGTATATTGTCTATATCAACTATCGGAGGAGCTAAAGGGTTTTGAACAATATTATTTTTATCTTTATACCATAAATTAGGGATATCCTTAAAACTACTACCACGGCTCACAGAATCTGCCAGCGCTGTAAGAGCGTTCTCTCCCTCTCCCACCACGACAAAATCTACGAAATCGTTTTCCAAGACTTTTTCCGGGACCAAAGTGGCATGTATACCCCCAAAAACCGTCTTAACATCCATTTCCGCTTTAACGATCCTGGCTATATCACAACTCCACGCGTAAGTACTTGTATATATTGAAAAAACTACCATCCCGGGACGGCTTTCTCTGATCCGAGAAAGAACTTCTTCTTTCCGATTTAATAGTTTTCTAAAAAATTCTATATGGAAAACATTATCTTCGACACAAAAAAGTCCGGGATCATGGGCCAAAAAAGTTTTATGACCTCTTTTCTTTAATGCCGCGGATAAATATTCAATCCCGAGATTTTCCCGACCCAAATGTACGAAAACAATATTCATTTAATCAACAGATAGTTTTTTTTTATTATTTTTCTCTCTAGAACCCCTGTGAGTTTCCCCGGCATACATGGGATGATCTTCTATTGACAGAGGCAAAGTC
>CAYMTI010000351.1:0-1565 GCA_964393315.1 uncultured Planctomycetia bacterium | reverse complement strand
ACCCAGGCTTCCATCCGGATATTTTCGGACAAAATCATTTCTACCACGTCCCTCAGTAGATGCTGCTGACAGAAACAAAATAAAGATAGTAAATGTAATTACGCTTCTGAGATTCACCTCTTATCCTTTTTCATACATATCGCCATACATTTTTTTTACGCATTCGGGACAAAGCCCATGAGTAAAACTGGCGTCAGTGCGTTCTGAAATGAATTTTTCAAAAGGAACCCATGATCCTGTATTTTTCGGATCTTCACCTTCTACCAGCATTTTTTTACAACTGGCACAAATAGGCATTAGCCCTTCCAGCCTTTTTATGTGGTTAAAAGCCGCTTCCAACTGTTCAATTTTCCACTTAAGATCTTTATTCACCTTATCAAGCTCCGCTCTCTGTTCAGCAAGTTTTTTTCCGCAAGTTTTTTCTCTGTAACATCTTCAAGAACCCCGTCTATCCATTTAAAATTCCCTTGATCATCATATTCAGCCTGAGCGGAACACGCTGCAATAATAGGGGTACCATCATGTTTCTTCAACTTCAATTCATAATCTCTTACAAATCCTTTTTCGGATATTTCTTTGATAAAATCGACACGCTTCTCCGGATCCTGGTATAAAGCTGCCAGAGGCACGGACATCATAATGTCCACGGAATCATACCCGAATATTCTGGCCATAGCGCTGTTGATCTGTAAAAAACCTACGTTATCTCCTCCATTTATCCTGTAAACACCTATATTGAGATTTTGTATTAAAGTCCTGTATTTCTCTTCATTCTCGATCAGTTTGTGTTCAGCCAGTTTACTCTCAGTAATATCTATCAGCGTTGCCGCAACATATAACGGTTCGTTATTCTCATTTGTTATTACAGATCCTGAAATAAGAGCGGAGAAAACCGTTCCGTCCTTTCTGGTCTGCCATGATTCCTGACCGGACACCCCCCCGGTGGATAATATTTTCCTGTCCAGCATTAAAACCTTATCCAACTGTTCCGGCTTATATAATATCTTACGGTTTTTACCTTTCAACTCATCTACTTCATATCCATGTAAAAAAGCAAAAGTTTTATTCACATAAGTCAGGTTTCCTTTAAGATCAACTATAGCCACCCCATAATTAGCCCGATCTGTTATGGTCTTGAACTCGCGTAATTCAGCTTCGGTTTTTTTCCTTTCCGTTATATCTCCGATAAAAAGCAGGGTCATTTGCTCTCCTTTATAGAAGAAAAAACTCGCGCTTAGCTCAATTTCTATCTTTTCTCCTTTTCTATTTATCATAGCCGAGTCAAATCTTTGCCTGTCTTTTTCACCGGATAAATGTGATCTGTATCGCTTTTTAAAATCTTCAAGCTCATCCGGGTGTATATAAATTTCGATATCTGATGAGATCATACTTTCCTGATCCGTTCCCGCAAGCGACGCAAAACGGGTATTAACAAAAACTATTTCATTACCTCTTAGCACACAAATACCGTCATTAGCTCGTTCAACAACATTTCTATATCTTTGCTCGCTGTCTTTTAATTCGATCTGGGCTTTTTTCCGTTCAGTTATATCGTCGGCCAAAAC
>CAYMTI010000350.1:0-1569 GCA_964393315.1 uncultured Planctomycetia bacterium | reverse complement strand
AAACTGAAGGCGGAAGAAAAAGCGAGGAAAGCGGCGGAGAAAGAGGCGCGTGAGAGATTGGAAGCGGAGCGAAAAGCGAAAGAAGCGGCCGAGGAAGCGGCGTTAAAAGAACAGCGCGAAAAAGAGAGACAGATCAGGGAGGCCAGGGAGGCCAGAGCGGCAGAGGAAAAACACAAAAAGCAAATACAGGATCTTTTACAAAAAGGTGATAAAGCTTTATCCGATAATGAATTTGACCGGGCTAGAGACTATATGATGGAACTTTTGTCTTTAGAACCTGACAACGATTCGGCTAAGATTTTTTTGACCGAAATAGATAACACTGAGATCGACTATAAAATGAAGATTGAAGAAGATAAAAGACAGCGGAAAATCGAGAAAGCGAAAGAAGAAGAAGCTAAAAGGCAGCAGAAAGAGGCCAGGCTTGAACAGGAAATAGATAAAATAATAGATAAGGCTAACGTTCAGATCGAAAAAGGTGATTATGATAAAGCGCGTCAGTACGCGTATCAGGCTCAGGAAAAAGATCCACAGAATCCGAAAGTAGCTGAACTTGTTGCAGGTATAGATAAAAGGGAAATGTTCTCTGACCGGAGTCAAAAAGAAAAAAGACAGGAAGAAGAAGTACAGAAGAGCATTGAAATATCAGAAGGATCCGATCCTTATGTGGATTATGATGAGGGACCTAGTTGGAGCCAGCGGATAACTAATCTTTTCAAAAGTGGGTCAGTTGAGAAAGGGCAGATACAGGAAGGTAAAATTTACACTATAGATGAATGCGTTAATATAGCTTTAAACAGAAGCCAGCGCATGCGTATGACAGATGAACAGATCAAGCTGGCACAAATGCGGGTATGGGAAAGCAGGAGAAATTTATTGCCTGATCTGAGCATAAAATATGAAAAAGGTTCGGGTAAAAAAGGATCCAGCAGTTTGCATCGGCACTATCGTTCTCATAGATATCAATTTGAGGTGAAACATACTATATTTGACGGGTTCGGGTCCTGGTTTGAAGCGAAACAGAATAAAACAAATCTTGATATAGTCGAGGCGGAGAGCGAAAAGGTAAAAAATGAAGTGATCGCTGATACGAAAAAAGCCTATTACAGCCTGGATAAAAACATAAAAGCGTGTAAGATACAGGGAGAGTATAAGGAGAAGATAGATGGGGTTTACGACAAAGTTAGTAAAGCTTATCAGCAGGAAGTGGTTTCCAGAGTTGATTACCTGAAGGTAAAAGCTAAGAAAATGCAAGCTGATTTTCAATATACTTCGTCCGCAGAAGATGTTACTCTGGCGGAAATGATATTATTCCAGAATTTAAATATAGACCCCGGGCATAAGATAAAGATCAAGCCGGTAGACCCTCCGGGAGAACCTATACAGATAGGCTTGGAAAATTGTTATCAATTGGCATTAGCTAACAGACCGGATTTCCGGCTTAAAGGAAAAACTATAGAATATTACGATCTCGAAAGAAAAATGATGAAAGCAAAAGGATGGCCTAAAGTAGATTTTCACGGATCTTTTGGAGCCTCTTTTGAGAATTTTAATCCCTTGTATCACGGT
>CAYMTI010000349.1:0-1601 GCA_964393315.1 uncultured Planctomycetia bacterium | reverse complement strand
GATATGAAGTTGAAAAATGAAAAAGATATCGGAGAGATATTATGGAAATTTTTTTTAACAGAGTGGAAGCTGTAGGAACCGAGATTGGAGCTAACTTTTATAATCTGGTTATAGGTCTGGTTCTATGCTGGGGGTTTTTTGTGAATTATCTTATAGTAAAGAACGTGTCTTATGAATCAATAGCAGGTATAAATCCTATAATATTCTTGCTGTTATACCTAGGCTCGTGCTTTTTCGGCGTATACCTCTATTCGAGGTCAGATAATCCGGCCGTAAGTTTTATAGGATATAACTTTGTTGTAGTTCCTTTCGGGCTTATCGTAAATCTGGTAGTGCATCAGTATGACCCGGCTATTGTTCTGGCCGCGATAAGAGTTACCGGACTTGTAACCGTCTGTATGATGTTTCTGGGGACATTATTCCCGGTATTTTTCCAGAGGATAGTCGGAGCTCTTACTATAGCTCTGATCATAGTTATAATAGTTGAGGTCGTGGAGGTTTTCATTTTCAGGATACATCACGGTATTCTGGACTGGGCAGTTGTTCTTATCTTTTGTGGTTATATAGGGTATGATTGGGGTAGAGCCAATCGAATACCCAAGACCCTGGATAATGCCATTGACTGCGCCGCCGCGCTTTACATGGATATTATTAACCTTTTTATAAGGATCTTGAGGATAATGGGAAGAAACAGGTAGTATGTGATCCAAAAAATAGACATATGTATTCGTTTATAAGATATAAATAAAGGTTTTTGCCGTATTTGATAGAGGTTATATGCTGGGCTGGCCTGATTGATATGTCCGGACCGGATATATCCTATTCAGGGTTTTTATGGCAGAGTAAAAAGGAAAACGGTTGATTTTTAGACCGTGAATCCCTATACTATTAAGTAGTGGCGGCAAATTTTAACAAATAGATAGTTAAGGAGGAAAAGGTATTTATGGGACTTAAAGACAGAAACCGTATGGTTGTTAAACAGCGGAACAAAAGAAGGAAAAAAAGAGCCAAGCTTATAGCGAAGGGTGAGAATCCCGACGATTATTATAACGGCCGGATCTGGATAGGCATAAAAAAAGATGATTAAAAAGGAGAGATATATGGCCAAGGCGACTGCAAGGCATATTCTTGTGAAAACGGAAGAAGAATGCGAAGATTTAAAATCTAAGATCGAATCCGGAGCTGATTTTGGGGAAATGGCTAAAGAATTTTCTTTATGTCCATCCGGTCAAGAAGGAGGGGCGTTAGGAGAGTTCGGCCCCGGACAAATGGTTAAAGAATTTGATGAAGTTGTTTTTAATAACGAGCTCGGTAAAGTACACGGGCCTGTTCGGACTCAATTCGGATATCATCTCATCGAGATCACAAGCCGGGAAAAATAATATTTTTAACCCGTGATACAAAAGAGGACGCGAAATTTCGCGTCCTCTTTGTTTTTAATTTAAATATCCTGCCATGAAAAAAAGAAGAACCGCTTTGATATTATTACCTTTATTCTGGCCCAATATGCCGCCGTTGGCACTTGCCCGGCTCAAAGCATATCTTGGTTGAGACTGTCAAGTTTTGTGTGTCTGAAGCACCGGTTTATTATATCTGGATAA
>CAYMTI010000348.1:0-1635 GCA_964393315.1 uncultured Planctomycetia bacterium | reverse complement strand
GATACATCAGAGGGATCTAGGGTCGTTTGTTCTTTTCCTTCCGTTCAGTTGACAGGGTTGCCGGAATGCAGTAGTTCGCCGTCTTCTTTTTGCGGTAATGATTTTTCAGCCGCGGTGGATATCGGAAAAAATGTTCTTAAACAGGTTTTTGACGTTACAAAACGGATCGGCGACTGGATGGCCGGATGCGGGTTTCGCGGACTTTTTGGGTTGGATATGATAATTTTTAATGAAAAAATATACCCGCTCGAGATAAATCCCAGATTTCAGAATTCAACGGCTTTGTTTGATACTCTACAGTTTATTGCCGGAAATCGCGAAAAAATGTTATTCCTTCTTCACATACTTCAATTTTTGCAGTATGATGACATTGAAGCCAGGAAGCAAATAGAAAAATACGATATTTCAGGGCTATTAGAACCGGTATACGGAGCTCAGGTCATTTTACATAATCTTTCGGGCAGGGAAAAGTTAAAGGGTATGTGTTCTCCCGGGATATATAAGTATGAGGAAAGTTCTCTTAAACATAAAAGACCCGCGGCTGTATTGACCGGGGAGGAACGGCCGGGGGAAATCCTTGTTACCTGCGGCGTTCCGGAAAAAGGTAAAACGGTCGAAAATAACGCTCCATTATGCAAAGTACAATGTTTGGATAGTGTTGTTGATTCTTGGGACAAGACCCGATTGAACAAGGCCGCGCAGACGTTCATAAGCAATATTTATAAATACTTTCTTCCCGTAGAGGGTAGAACAGATGAAAATGCGGCCGATTTTTCATTAAGGGAGAATAAGGTATGATAAAAAGGGCTCCTGAGTATTATACTACGGGATTCGGTGGTAAAGACGCGCGTAAAGCTCCTTTCTATGAGAGAGCTCTGGTTTTTGACGGGGGCGAAGGTGCTTATAACAGAAAAATGATAGAATCTTTTAATGAATATATCGAGAAGGAAAATCTTTTCGATCATAAGTTGAAGATTTCAATTGATAAAAATAATTCATATCCCTCGAAGATAGCGGTAATTAACGCTTCACATGATGACCTTCCCACGTCCTATGAAACTGCCCGAGTCTTTGAGGATTATTGCAGGAAAAAAAGATTTTCTATAAAAATTAAAGTGGTCAATACGAGGGAAGAGTTATTCGATTTTGTGGGTATGGATCTCGGACATCTTTTGGTGATGAGCCAGTGCGTGGATAAAAATGTTTATAATGTCAGTTTCGCGGAGGAATTACAAAATAGAGGAGCTGTGATCGTACCCGGAAAAATAACTGCTCCGGGCAGTATATTTTCGGACAAGGACAGTACTTATAAGATGTTGTCCGATTGCGGCCGGGATTGGACCAGGGTAGCGAGATATAAGAAAATAGCCGTTGAAGGCAAAGACACAGCGCAGGTTGTCGATGAAATCCTCGGGGCGGTAGATCTTTTACGTGACGAGATCGGAGAAACTACTTTTTTTGTGAAGCCTCATGAAGGCGGGGGAGGACTTGGAGGGTTCAGGATAACCATATACGGTGATGGATACATTATACCGGATCTTTCAAAGGTACACGGTGATAATTCAGATATACATCCCACTTATATCGATATAGATGTCGGTGATGAGAATAAATTAAGGGAGATATTATGGATTT
>CAYMTI010000347.1:0-1655 GCA_964393315.1 uncultured Planctomycetia bacterium | reverse complement strand
TTTTAACACACTTGCACTCTAATTACAAGTGGCACTGTTTTTGGGGGGAAGGTCATCTTTCGATATAATCGGAATAACCCCAGAAATTCCATGTATTTGCTCCGCCTGTCATTACAATAATGAATTTGGGAGAATATATTATAATTTGGTTTTCAAGCTCACGAAGCAACATTGAAGAATTTTGACTGTCTACTCCAAAATTAAAAACTCTTATACCTTTATCTGGAAGTTTTTTATTAAATATTTCATCTAATTGTCCAGGATATCCCCTGCCTCGCGGAGCCCCAAACCCGAAAGTAAAAGAATCTCCGAAGCATAATATGTTACGCCCCGGTATAATGTTTTTTTTAGCAATTTCATCTATTTTAGAATTCTGCGCAATATAAACAGCTCCGATTATTCTAAGGAGTATCTCAATGATAAAAAGAATACTTAGCAGTCCAGCCAGAAAAACGAAAAAGGATCGTTTTATTGAACCCATAGTATACATAGTATGTTATCCTTTATTATAGGTTTTCAATTAGAACAATACTTGGTTTTTGCCTAAACCAAGTAATTATTTATCCTTTAAAAGTGCATTAAACCTTAATAATGAGATCATTTGCTCCAGATCCTGTTATTAAGATTCAGGTCTTCGACAACGTCAATGGCCAGTTTCAAGTCCTCATAATACTGTCTTATAGGTTCAAAGTCTAATAAGGTCCTGAAAACGCGGGGTTCAAAAAGATTCCTCGAATATGGTATTGCTATGAATATCTTTGAGCCGGTAAAAGATATATATATGTTTTTGCGGGATTTTTTCTTAAAATCTGTTATACGTTTCATAAGACTCGTGGATAATATGTATCTTGATTCTATCTGGTCCTGACCATAAACGGCAAAATCATGTTCAAAATCTGGATCCTCAAGTTTGATTAATTGGCCGCGGGTTTTATTCATTGACTGAAGGAAACTTCCTATATTTCCGAAGAGTTTTTCGGCTGTATCGGGAAGAATTACGGTAGTTCCTTTAAATCTCTTGTTGAAATCCGCGGCTATAAAGAGTCCTTTAAATAATGTTTGATACCTCCTCCCGTTTTTTGTGTGGATTACATATTGAGCGTGGATCTCGGAAAATTCCAGGTCGGTTTTTCCTATTTTACCCTGCACATAGTCGTCACCGTTATATTCGTCAATGGAATGAAGAAACAGTTTGCTGGCCGAGAAAATTCTCTGTGGCACATAGCGGGCTTTGTTATATGTTAAATTTTCATCTATGGATCTTACTATGCTGGCTATAATACCGGTTTTGAATTTCGAGGCATATTCACGTATTGTTGAGTAAAATATGCCGGTAAAGATCATTATGCCAAGTATTGCCGGTAAAGGATGCTTGAAAATAAGGGTAAGAGGTAGAACTATCGCGAAAACCAATACGCCGTAAACAAAAAGTCTCTCACATATCTTTTTGCGCTGTTTTTCGAGGATCTCAAGCTCGGGTTTAAGATTTTCCTCGTACAATTTTTCAAGGTCTTGGATCGATCTCATCGTATATGCCGTTCTTTTCGTTATATGATACGTTTATTTATTGAAAAGATCTTTTACATCCTGAGCGGCTCTTTCTTCTTCAGGGATCACAAAAAAGATTTTTCTTTTGTAATTCATTATATATGCCA
>CAYMTI010000346.1:0-1668 GCA_964393315.1 uncultured Planctomycetia bacterium | reverse complement strand
TTCTAAGAGTGAAAATTTAGTAGAAATTGTAGAAATTCCGCAAAATAAATTTTTCATAAGGAGAACTGATGCCTACATACAAATATGAATGTAAGTCCTGTGGACATATGTTTGAAAAGTTCCAGTCGATAAAAGATGATCCGGTGAAAAAATGTCCTGAATGCGGGAAAAAAGTTGAAAAGATCATTACTCCGGGAGCGGGAGTGATATTTAAGGGCAGCGGGTTTTATCAGACGGATTATAAATGCTGTCCGGCTAAGGAGGGGTCTTCTCCCGCGGATAAAAAGGCATCTTGCGGATGTGACGGATGTTCCTCAACCGGTGAAGGAAAATGAAGTCACGGATCCAAAAGAACATATTTTTGTGGAGAACGGTCGGAGTTCTGGCTTTTCTTATTTTTTTCTTTTCGGTCATTCCCGTGGATAGTTCGATTCCCGGAGATATAGATAATATCGACAAGATATTTCATTTTTGCGCGTATGCGGTTTTTGCTCTGGTTTTGGCGGGTACTTTGAAAAAACAAAATAACCTCAGGCCTGCTAAAGTTTTATTATTTACATTGATATCCGCCGGAGTATATGGTATTTTAATTGAACTGGTTCAGAAAGCTTTGCCTTATAGGGAGGCGGAACTGGCGGATGTTTATTCTAATTTGTCCGGTGCGGTAATGGGGATAATAATAAGTAAGGTGATAAAATGGTAGATATCAAGCCTTTTAAAGGTTTTTTATACAATTCTGAAAGAATTGACGGTTTTTCTTCTGTCGTTGCGCCTCCATATGATGTTATTTCAGATAAAGAACGTGAAGAACTTTACGCGAAAAGTGAGTATGGCATTATCAGGCTTATCCTTGGAAAAGAGGACCTGAACGATAATGAAAAGACGAATAAATATACTCGAGCCAAAAATGACATGGAGGAATGGATACAAGAGGGAGTGTTAACAGAGGATAAAAAAGATTCTTTCTATGTGTACCTCCAGGAATATGAAGTGGATGGCCAAACATATTCCAGAACGGGTTTTATAGGGCTTATGAAAATACAGGAGCCGGGGGAGGATTCCGTGCTGCCGCATGAGTATACTCTGGCTAAGCCCAAACAGGATAGAATGAATCTTATTTCCCAGGTGAGGGGGAATTTAAGCCCGATATTCATGTTATTCGATGACGGTGAAAATAAGGTCACCGGTATACTGAACACCATCATGGAAAAAGAACAACCGATGATATCTGATGATATTGACGGGGTTCTCAATAAAGTATGGCGTCTGTCCGACGAGGATAAGATAAAAAACGTTATTTCTTATCTGAATAGCAGGAAGACTTTTATAGCTGATGGGCATCACAGGTTCGAGGTAGCCCGCCGTTATAAAGAACTCAGAAAAGAAAAGCCGGGGTATGACGGTAGCGCTGACTACGTAATGGTTTACTTTACGGATATGAGCCATGCTGATAATCTTAAGGTTTTTCCCACCCACAGAGTGGTCAAGGAGCTTCCGCTTAGAGAGGAAGCTGTCATAGGTAAATTAAAAGAATATTTTGTCGTCGAAGAAACTAAGGACATAAAGGATCTGAGAAAGCGGCTTGAGACCTCTTCGGATAAGCCCAACGTATTCGGTTTCTTTTTTCGCAGCAAATATTATTTGTTGTCCCCCAGAGATATAGAAGCC
>CAYMTI010000345.1:0-1669 GCA_964393315.1 uncultured Planctomycetia bacterium | reverse complement strand
AATAAAGGTAAAATATCGATTCTTCAAGGCGGCCCATTTTACTTGTCCGACTATTTCCTCCGGAGTTTTTACCCTTTTTTTCTTTACCAATTTGTCGCCAAGCATTATGTCCGCTTCCAGAAAGCTTCTTCCCGCCACTTGGCTCTGGCCCCCAAGGTCGGACGGTCCCACTATCTGGTAGGAAAGATCTTGTCTCTTCTCCGATAAATTTTCTAGTTCTACCGTCAGGATGAAATGATCCCGGTCGGGAACCAACTCGTACCGTTTGGTGATCTTTATCCATCCTTTTTCCTCATATATGTACTCGATCCTTCCGTTTTCCTGACTCATCATATATCCGCGTTTATCAAGATCTGCCAGCTGCGCGCTTTTTATGTCGAGTAAATTGTATTGTCCGTTCGCCGCGAAAAGCGTATCTCCTTCTGTTGTTTCTTTTGCTCCACGTAAAGCAAGGGATTTAAGACTTCCGCCAATATTCGTAAAACTCAGAGAAAACCGGTTTGTATCGATCGTCTCTATTTTTTCCTCGACAAAAACTTTTTCTTTTCTCTCGGGGATATCTGTCTCTCCGGGAGGGAAAACTTTTTGTCCCCCGGTCTCCAGGGTCTTTACCTTTGTCTTTTGTTCTTGCACGGGAATATCCGCGGGGGTTCTTTTCTGAGAAGGGAAGAACTTTTGAAAACCGACCAAGATCAATAAAGATAAAGCAACCGCTATGACCAATCTTTTTTCCATATTATAATCCTTAATTATTTTTGTTTCATCACGGGGTCATACCCTCCCCGGGAAAACGGGTTACATCTTAAGATACGCCACGCCGCCAGAACAATACCTTTGCCCGGCCCATAAATTTCCACTGCTTGTTTAGCATATTCAGAACAGGAAGGATAAAAACGACAACTGCTTATAAAAAAAGGGCTTATGTACGTTTTATACAAACCGAGAGCTTTTACTATGATTTTTTTAGCCATTATAAAGTTTTGCCCTCTTGGTTAATTCTCCTAATTCCAGGCGAACATGCCTGGCCGCACTCTTTCTTTTTCTTTTTTCCACAGGGCTTATTACTCTTAAGACAATATTTACTCCTGTATTTATTTTTTCACTATTATCGGTGTAAAAGGCGTAAATTACTCTTTTTAAATAATTCCGGGTCACCGCCCGCGCTGCTGTTTTCTTTGAAATTATAACCCCGACGGCTATATTTTTTATGGGAACATGTTCTTTTATGTATAAGCACAAGCTCTTTCCTTTATACTTTTTGCCGTTTTTTATTATATCACTAAAATCTCGAGTTTTTAGAATATGTTCTAGCTTCACGCTGATAAGACTTTCCGCCCTTTACTTCTTCTTTTTCTCAGAATAGCCTGTCCGGCTTTAGTTTCACTGCGCTTTCTGAATCCGTGTTTTCTTTTCCTTTTGAGGTTTGATTGATTTTTCAGGTTCTTTTTCACTGGTTTCTCCTTTTACTGTCTCTATATGATGCCGCGGTTAAGGACATCTTTATACCTATATTTAATTCAAGAATAAGAATTATAACATACCCGTTCTTCAAGTCAAGGAAAATGAGTTGCCTTGCACTTTCTTAGGATATTATATTTCTTTTGATCCTATGCAAAAATTTTTGGGAAAATTAAATAAAATTTCCTTGAAATCGTTCTTTATAATGTAT
>CAYMTI010000344.1:0-1677 GCA_964393315.1 uncultured Planctomycetia bacterium | reverse complement strand
TGATATGCCTGTAGCTGTGCTTTCGGCGCTTACACTGGGGCTTTCTATTGATTTCGCTATTCATTTTCTCCAGAGGGCCAGGGAGATATATGCCGAGAAAGGGAGCTGGGAGTTGACGGAAAAAGAGATGTTTGCTGAACCCGGCAGGGCGATAATGCGCAACGCGCTTATAATATCGATAGGGTTCTTGCCGCTCTTGTTTGCGCCGCTTGTCCCGTACAGAACAGTGGGTATATTTATGTTCCTTATAATGCTGACTTCAAGCATAGGAACCCTTATAATGCTGCCTGCGATAATTTCGGCGATGCCCGGGTTGATATTCGAGGAAGTGGAAAGGCCTGTATGTAAATGTTCATATTGTATGATCACGGCGTTGATCGTAGCCGCCAGCGTAGCTTATATCTTAGCGGGGTATACGGCGGCTAACTGGACTGTGACCAGTGTTTGCGCTGTGGGAATAATCGTTTTGATGGCGGGGATATGTAACTTTGTATCAAGAAGGAAAATGTGTATAATAGATAAATAAGGAGTAGTTAGCGGCAGTTTATACCCGTAGAAAATAAAAGAAAACAACAAGGATAAAACAGCCCGCCTTTCCCCTTGTTTAAGGAGAAAGATAACAGGGCGCTGAAGACCAAAAGCATACTAGAAGGAGGAAAATGAAGATAAAAACCTTATTTTTTACGAGCCTGGCTGTTTTAGCTCTAGTCAGCCCGGCTTTTGGACTGACAGCAAGTGAAATAGTTGAAAAAGCGAATCAGGCGACATATTACCAGGGCTCTGATGGCAGTTCTTACGTAACTATGAAAATAACTGACTCTCAGGGGCGGGTAAGGAAAAGGGAAATGACCATACTCCGTAAAGATTCGGATGAGGACGGACAGCAGAAGTACTATGTATATTTCCATAAACCCAACGATGTCAGAGGAATGACCTATATGGTGTGGAAGAATATAGGGAAAGATGACGATAGGTGGCTTTATCTCCCCGCGCTTGATCTTGTCAGAAGAGTTGCCGCCAGCGATAAACGTTCGAGTTTTGTGGGCTCTAATTTCGCGTATGAAGAGATATCAGGCCGCGGTACCGAAGAAGATGAACATACTCTTCTGGGAGAAGAAGGGAAATACTATAAAATAAAGAGTGTTCCGAAAGATCCTAACTCGGTAGAGTTTTCCTATTTTATCTCCTGGATAGATAAAGAAACGTTCGTTCCTTATAAATCAGAGTTGTATGATAAGAACGGTAAACATTATAAGACGCTTGAGGCTTTGGAGGTAAAGGACGTACAGGGTTATCCCACGGTGACTAAGATGAAAGCCACCGACCTTAATTCGGGAGGGTCAACTATATCAGAGTTCAGTGATATAGAATTCGATAAAGGTATAGAGGATAATATATTCACCGAGAGGTTCTTGAGACGGCCGCCTGGTAGATATATCTCAAGGTGATGGGTGAGGATAGCTTCAGGTATGGGAATAAATATGGATATTAAGTTCTGCGATATAGGTAGGAGTTGGCTTCAAATTTGAATTAGTTGTTTTTTGGTCCGTATGATATGGACGGATCTGGAGAGATATTTCCCCTGGAGCTTAAGATTTCTGGAATTTGGGTAGTAAAGCGGCAAAATAAATGTACAATTAATTCGTGTGAGCATATAATTATCGTTCGGAGAGAATA
>CAYMTI010000343.1:0-1712 GCA_964393315.1 uncultured Planctomycetia bacterium | reverse complement strand
GGCTGATATACCTCCAGTTAGTTCCGCTTTCCAGATCTATCTTTAATGGAACTTCCAGATCAAATACAGTTTCTATTATATTTTTTATTTTTCCTGCTTCGCATATAAGATCTTTTTCAGGGATCTCGAATACAAGTTCATCATGTACCTGTATGAGCATCTTGACTTTTGAACCCGCAAATCTCTTAAAGCAGCGTATCATAGCCAATTTTATAAGGTCCGCGGCAGATCCTTGAACAGGGGTATTAATAGCCACTCTTTCGGAAAAACTTTTAATCCTTTCATTGGAACTGTTTATTCCCGGGATAAATCTTCTTCTGTTCATTATTGTAGAAACATATCCTTTTTTTTTAGCGGAACTTATTGTTCCATCCATGAACTTTTTAATATTTTTATACCTTTCAAAATAAGCTTCTATAAAACATTGCGCTTCCTTTATCGGGATATCAAGGTCTTTAGAAAGCCCGAAAGCGCTCATTCCGTAAGCTATACCAAAATTTACGGTTTTAGCTACGGAACGCATTTTCGTGGTAACTTTGTTTTCATCGCAGTCAAATATCAGCGAAGCCGTAAAAGCATGGATATCCTTACCTTTTTTTAGCGCCGCTATCAATCCTTCGTCTTTTGATAAATGCGCCAATATTCTTAGTTCGATCTGAGAATAATCCGCGGACAGCAATACATGTCTTTTTTGTGACGGGATAAACGCTTTTCTAATATCTCTGCCTATTTCTGTTTTTATGGGTATATTCTGTAAGTTAGGTTCGCTTGAGGACAATCGGCCGGTAGCGGTAACTGCTTGATTGAATTTAGCATGTATATGCCCATCGGGAAAAACAATATTCCTGATCGAATCATAATACCCTGTTTTTAATTTAGTCAATTCTCTATATTTTATTAATAATGCAGGTAATTTATGCATCGATGATAATTTAATCAGAACTGATTCATCAGTTGACGCTCCTGTTTTAGTTCTTTTGAGTACAGGTAATCCAATCTTTTCGAATAAAACTGTCTGAAGCTGTTTGGTTGAATTTATATTGAATGTTTCGCCTGCCATACTACATATCTTCTCTTTAATGACTTTGATCTCAGATTCAAGTTCTCGGGATTTTTTTTCAATATACGGGAGGTCAACGCCTATACCCGTGGATTCCATATCCGCAAGGACCTCCGTTAACGGCATTTCAACATTGTAAAAAAGGGCCAAAAGTTCCATTTCCTTTAATCGCGGATATAGTTCGTAAAATAACCTCAAAACTATGTCGCTTATTTCGCAGTATTTTATAACGGTCGGATCACTTTCTAGATCAATCGAACCCTGGCCGTTAACATCCCAGCTTATATTTTCTTTTTTACCTATTACATGTCCGAGAGAACGGATAGCTATGGACTCGAGATCATAATTGGTTTTTGTGGGATCTATAAGATAATCTGCCAGCATTATGTCGAAATTATTTTTACTAACGGGATAGCCCAGTTCAGTAATGAAATGAATGTCATTTTTTATGTCATAGGATACACGCGTGATAGAACTATCTTTAAAGATATCTTTTATCTCGGGAAGCATATTATTTAATCCTCTAAGAGGTATAAAAAAAGCAGTTTCAGGCTCAGTACTTATACTAAGCCCCTGAACCTTTCCTGAAGGGGCATAAGAAACCGAAAAACTAAAAATTAAGCTAGAAATGGCTTATTTAATGCTCGACTTA
>CAYMTI010000342.1:451-1727 GCA_964393315.1 uncultured Planctomycetia bacterium | reverse complement strand
GTTATCCCTTTTCTTTTATCCCCCCTCAGACACACTCAATTATACACTCCCTCTTTTTTTTATTAACCGAAATCGACCGAAGGACCTGCTGCAGATTTTTTATGCCCAGAGTCGCTCCGGGTTTTGTACATACCAGTGCGGCGCAGGCGGAGGCGAATATCATGGTCTGTTTCATGTCTTTTTTAAAACATGCCGGACCTTTGCGGAGATATTCGCAAATCAGTCCCGCGGCAAAAGCATCTCCCGCTCCGATAGTATCGGCGACCTTGACGTTGAACGCGTGTATCAGTGATCTTTTCCCGTTCTTTACACTGAAGGCTCCTTTGGCGCCCAGCGTTACTATGATGTTATCCGGCAATCTTTTTAGCGCTTTTTCCAGTGTTTTAGCTCCGGTTATGCCCAGAGCGTCGGTATCGCTTAATTTTATAAGATCGGCGTATTCAAGTATTGTTTTTATTCGTTTCCGGGCTGCACCTACATATTTTATTCTTTTGTCTCTCCAGTTAGGGTCATACGAAACGAAGACATTATGTTCTTTGGCTTTTTTGATAAAATACAGGGCGTCTTTATATGTTTCGTCTTTATATGTGAACGCGCTTCCCGTATGAAGGACTTTTGACTTTCTGAAAAGGGTATCGGGTATTTTTTTACTTTTCAGAGGCTGTCCATATCTTTCAGGACGATAAAATATATAGGAAGAGTTACCTTCGGCAGAGACGTTAGCAATAGCAAGGGCGGTTCTGATGTCATTATCCCTGAATACATATTTAACGTTTATATCGCTCTGTTCCATTGTCTTTATAAGTTTTTCCCCCAGAAAATCATTTCCGGTTTTAGCTATTACAGCTACGGGGCATCCAACCTTTGACAAAAGAAGCGCGGTGTTAAAAACGCTACCGCCGGGGTACCCCGATATTGGAAGGATGCTTTTATCTTTAGTTTTTTTAAGAATGAGGTCGTATGCGATATTCCCCAGGCATAATACATGATCTTTACTCATATCCTGATTTTATTATGAACAACCTAAAATGTAAAGCGGTTCCCGCACCATTCAACGACATTTCGTCAGCATGGATATCACCAAATACACATTTTCAATATTTTCATGCAAACAACGCAAAAAAATGAAGGGATAACTTTAAAATAAAAAAAGGGGTACAGTTGGGTGAATAAATTCGCGAATGGCGCATATAGGCGGATATCGTTAAAAACTGCTTGCTAGGGGACATTATATCTGTTATAATCCTTATTCGTATCTATAATAACGGCGCGGGGT
>CAYMTI010000342.1:0-441 GCA_964393315.1 uncultured Planctomycetia bacterium | reverse complement strand
GTCTAAACAAAAGACTTGCATCTTAGAGGTATATTTGCTAGAATCACAGTCGCAAAAGAATAACGGCGCGGGGTGGAGCAGAGGTAGCTCGTGAGGCTCATAACCTCAAGGTCGAAGGTTCGATTCCTTCCCCCGCAACCACTATATTAAAAAGCCCGGCTAATATTACAGCCGGGCTTTTTGGTATTTCGGTAGTTCACAGGGGGAACCGTTGGTTCCCCCTTATGACGCTCACTGCGTTCGCTGTAACCCCCTCCTAATAGGAATTATAAAATAAGCTAATTTCTGGATCAAAGGAAAGGGAGGATATTCCTCCCTTTCCTTTGGAACCATACCCTCCAAAGTTGTGTCTGCTACGCAGACCTTTACCAGGGTGGATGCGTGGGCGTGAGACTGTCAAGTTTTGTGTGTCTGAAGCACCGGTTTATTATATCTGGATAA
>CAYMTI010000341.1:0-1729 GCA_964393315.1 uncultured Planctomycetia bacterium | reverse complement strand
CCGGTAAGATAAACTTTAAAAAGTTGTTCTCTAAAGATGTTTTAGAACAGAATAATGCTGTAGAGAATATTGTTGCTACTGAAAAGGTGGAAAGGTCGCCAAAGGCATCTCAAAGCTATGATATGGTTTTTCCCGATCATGACCTTATCGAGATGGATGGAGAAAATTTTGTCAGAGAGCTTAAACGTATATCTGAGATCAAAGATATCCTGCTAAAAGACCTGTACGCGTTCCTTAAGAAAAAAGATCCGCGTATCGAATATCAGGATAGTGATCTTTTGGCTTTAAGCCGCGACGATGAGGTCCGTACGGATGAGCAAAAAAAAGCCGAAGAAGATACAAGGCGGGCGATGATAGCTGAGTATGTCGGGTTTTTGAACAAAAAAGCGGGGATGTACGTAGGGCAGCTAATAGAATGTGAAAATTCAGACGGTATCAGGGGGTTCTTCCGTTACAGAGGGGTTGACCTCAACAGCGGGATCTTGTTAAGCAGGATCGTCGGGAAGGACAAAGGGGTTTATCCCTGTGAGCTTATGAACCTCAAATCAGTAAAACCGGCTTCACAAAAGCAGTGTGGTTATATCGGAAAACGCGTGGCGGATCTGAATGTAATGTACGAAAAAAAACAGTTTACATGTAGTGATCCTTACGGGCGTAATCTTCCTCCCGAGGATCTGAAGCGCGTTGAGTATGATTACCGCGATCTTGCGGACGATATAAAAAATGTGGAGCTTGAGAGGGATGCCCGTAAAATAGCGCTGAAGATCGTTGATCTCGTAAGCTTAGCGCCTCCGGAATTTTACAGTTACGATCAGTTGACAGAAGATCTTTTCGGTTTCAGTGTGATTTTTAAAAAGGATGGCGTTCTCCCCGGGGGTATAGTGGTTCTTTTCAGGGAATTATTTGAAGATCAAAGATACAGGGCCATTGGTGCTTTTCATGAAATAGGTCATTATCTTCTGGAGAAAAAGATACTTGAAATAGGGATGGAGGGCGGGAAGATCATATTGTTGTCACAGGGCGAACCGTTGTGTCCTCCTGTAGAGATAAATAACGTACATTCTTTTCGTCAAATGGCCAAAGCGTATTCGAATCCCGAATATTTTGAGCATTACTGTTTAAGAGCGCTGCAGATAGAGTTGTTCGGAGAGGAAGATATAAAATTCAGCGAGTTCATTTATAAAAATAAAACCCAGTCGGATGCTGCCGCAGAGGACGAAGGAGTTGAAATAGATTTTGATAAAGCGTTTGGAAAAGAAGCGGAGGATGTTTTAAAGTTCGCTTCGTCCGGAAAATTTTCGATAAATGATATTATTAGGGGGCTTAGATCCGAAATGCGGAGGGATAATGGCAGGGTGACCGAGAAGTATATTATTTTTCTTAGATCGGGGGAGAAACTGTCTTTTTTTGTTAAAAGACCCGATGAGAAGTTCATAAAGGCTTTCCGTTCAGATCTCCGGTATTTTGAGAGAGAAAATGAATTTACAAAAGCCGCTGAAAAGGCCGGGTTGAGCGTAGGCTCAAAAGTTTTTATAACCCGGGACGGAGAACCTTATTTAATTATTCTTCCCGCCTCGGGTGAACGTTTGAAAGTGCGGCATATGACGGTGGAGAATTCCGTAGTTCCCGAAAATATACTTTATGCTCTCGGCAGGCTTCACGGTCTGGGCATTCTGCACGGCGATCTAACTTATTTTCTGCTCGACGATGACCGCGGGCCCTGCTGCAT
>CAYMTI010000340.1:0-1732 GCA_964393315.1 uncultured Planctomycetia bacterium | reverse complement strand
AAAGAGGGCGCTACGAGTATAAGTGATGATATTGAAGTTATAAAAGGGAGTAAATACCTGAAAGAACGGATCGGGGATAAAGTTTTCAGTTTTCACAGCCAGGGTTTTTTTCAGGTGAATGAAGAGATCGCAAGCATTATGGTGGGATATGTAAGAGAGATTTTATCAGAAAAAGGTAATAATGTGCTGGCAGATCTATACGGAGGAGTGGGGTTGTTAGGAGTATCCTGTGCGGATCTTTTTAACGAAGTCTTTATCGTGGAAGCTTATGAAGATTCGATATTATTGGCGGAAAAAAACGCTTTATTTAACGGGGTCAGGAACATAAGGACATTCAATCTGGACGCGAAAAGGATGGATCTGGTAAAAATCGACGCGTCAAAAGATTTCAAGGTTATTCTTGATCCTCCCAGAAGCGGTATGACGGCTAAAGCTATCAAAAAAATATTAAAGATGAGAGCGAGTAAGATAATATATGTTTCATGCAATCCTAAAAAATTCTCACAAGAAATTGAGAAATTTACAAATAGAGGGTATGATATAAAGAGTTGCGCTATCTTTGATATGTTTCCGGGAACGAAACATATAGAGATAGTGGCTGAGTTTGAACGTGATGAGAGTGAGTTCTAAAAAATAGAAAAAAATGAGGTGTAAGATGCGAAGCAAAGTATATTTTACTGGTGTTAACGACAAAGAAACGATAGATATAGTTAAACAGAAACTGAAAAACCTTATCGATAAAAGCGGGTTATTAAATGATATAACTCCCGGATCGTCGGGAGTTGTAAAGATCCATTTCGGGGAAGAAGGTAATAAGGGCTTTGTGCGGCCTGAATATGTGAAAGTTATTGTTGATAAAATAAAAGAGAAAAGTGTTGATCCGGTGATTTCCGATACGAATACTCTGTATAAAGGGAAGAGGACAAATTCTGAGGATCATACCGCATTAGCCTATGAACATGGTTTTACTTTTGATAATACGGGCGGAGAGATATTGATACCTGAAAATATCAAGGAAAACAATAAACAGGTTCCGGCTGCAGGAAACTTCATTAAAGAAGCAAAGATAGTTAAGTTGTTCAGCGAAACAGATATTCTCATAAATGTGGCTCATTTCAAGGGCCATATGATGACGGGTTTCGGGGGAGCGCTTAAGAACATAGGGATGGGATGCGCTTCAAGAGAAGGTAAACTTGAGCAGCATACCGATTTTACTCCGGCAGTTTTTTCCGGGAATTGCATAGGATGCGGCAGATGTGTTGAGGTGTGTCCGGCAGACGCTTTAGAGATTAATAGCGGAAAGGCGGTTTTGGATAAAGATAAATGTATAGGATGTGCCGAATGTATGGCAGCTTGTCCGACAGGAGCGGTAAGCGTCAATTGGGAGGAAGGAGCGGGGAATATACAGGAGAAAATGGTAGAGTATGCAAAGGCGGTACTGGATAGCCGCAAAGGAAAAACTATTCACATGAATTTCGCTATAAAGATCACAAGGGAATGCGACTGCCTGGCCAAGGATGATCCCTGTATAGTTCCGGATATCGGTATTTTTATTTCACTGGATCCGGTCAGTCTTGATAAGGCTTGTTATGACGCTGCGGTGGAAAGAGCGGGGAAAGATATCTTTAAAGAAGTTCATCCGGGAAGGGATGGTATGCGTCAGCTGGACCATGCTGTTAAAATAGGTCTGGGGAATATGGGTTATGAGTTGATAGGGATTGACGCGGATAGA
>CAYMTI010000339.1:0-1740 GCA_964393315.1 uncultured Planctomycetia bacterium | reverse complement strand
AGCAGCTTGATCTTTCCTGTGAACAAAAACTTCCTGTTTTGTTTCTGAAGTATGTGAACGGAGGCTTTTTCCCGGGGCTATGTGCTTATGAAGAGGGGGATATCGACGGGTATATACAGATGGGAGTACCGGGTTTATCATGGCTATATAAGTCCGGCCGGGATATAGATAATTACATAAAACAAGTTTACCTCGAAATCGGAATTAAAATAAAAGACAGAAAATATCTGGAATTCGTTAGAGAATATACCTTGCGATATATTATTGATATACGTGATTCCGAGCAGGATGTTCTTTCTTATAAAAGGATAAATTTGCCTCTTAAAGTATACAGGGACTATCTTATTCGGGATTTCGAAGCTTTCGCGTCCGGAACGGACATTCCATTGCTTTTTCTATATACAAAAAAAGAAAAAGTAGATTTCAGCGCTTCAGTTAATAAGTTAAGAAAGATAATCGCAGACAAAAATAATTTATCAGTTTCCCAGGAAATAAGAAAAAGCGGAAAATATTTTCTCGGAGATTTACCGCCTGATGGATTAAGGCGTTTCAACATTGCTCCAGAAGTAGTTGAAGATCTGAACGAATGGGTCAAAAAAACTTTGATATATTATCAAAAACAACACGAAAATAAAGAAACGCCCAGTATTTCGCCTTGATGTAACAATAGATTAAAGAGCTGAGTCAACGAATAATAATATTATTAAATAACGTGATTCAACTTGACGCTATCGTGCTATTTGTGTTATACTTCTCGCCAATAGGAGGGAGATGAAGCATAAATTACCGGAAAGACGGCGTTTTGTAAGAATAGAGGTTCCTTTAAGGCTTCTGGTCAGAGTTAATGGTAAAGATGTGGAAGCTGTAACCAGGGATATTTCTCCTGTGGGGCTTCGTTTTTGTATAGAGAAAGAACTGGATCTTTCTAAAGGCCTTTCTATGAAGCTGTTTATTCCGCTATTAGAAGATTCTATTGATGTAAGTGCCCGTATAGTCTGGCAGAAAAAGATCAGTCTTGAGGATGCCGCTCCGTTCGATGTCGGGGTTGAGATAACTCATATCCAAGAGATATATAAAAATGTTTTTTTGGAATATCTCTGTGGTCTTTTGTACGATTCTAAATATAAATTTCGTAGTTAAATTTTCCGGGGGGTGAGCCTTGAAGTTCCGAAATTTAATAGGGATGTTGGTTATTTGTTTTTTATTCACAGGGTGTGCGGATATGGATGTTCCCACTCCTAAAAAGATCTTGAGGGATCCGTTAGGAGAAGGTTCTCTCAGAACAGGGATGTCTAAGGATAAAGTTAAGGATATTTACGGTGATCCGGATATAGTAGATATGGTGATCTCTCCGAGTTGGAAGAAGCCCAGGGAGCAGTGGGTCTATACCGCGACGACTTCATTGCCTGTAGGGGCAGGATTTCTTTCCGAGGATATTTATTTATATTTTGACGGCGATAGTTTGACAAATATAAGCAGAAAACCTTTGGGAAACATACAGGGGATGGGAAGATAATGAGATCAGTTGTATTTTTTTCAGACGGGATCTTGGAGGGGATAGAATGTTAAGGACATTTTGCAAATCAAAGGTAACAAACGCGTTTATTACGGGAAAACAGCTTCATTATGACGGAAGTATAGGCATAGACAGCAAGATATTGGAAGTCTCCGATATTATGCCAGGGGAGCAGGTTCAGGTGTTGAATATAAATATCGGGGAACGTATTACAACTTATGTTA
>CAYMTI010000338.1:0-1751 GCA_964393315.1 uncultured Planctomycetia bacterium | reverse complement strand
GGATTTGAGAAGACATGCTGTAAAATCGTTGAGGAATACCATCCGAACGTGCCAGGAGCATATCCGTAACTGCCCTTGCTATCCTTCCGTTCCCGTCATCAAAAGGATGCAGTGTTACGAACCATAAATGCCAGTTGAACAGTCTTTCTTTTGTCAAAGGTTTACTGTAACCGGATGTTGCATCAAACATCATATCCACAACACCCTCTATATCTCTGTTCGTCGGCGGAAGGCCTCCTATATCCAGTCCCAATTTTCTGGCCACCGACGAACGAACATCTTCTCTGTTTAGAGTAATTCCTTCTATTTCCGTTGACTTTTGTATGTCGGTTGTTAATGTTTCCAGGAAAGCTTCGTTCTGCAAAGAAAATCCCAAAGTTTCCATCTTTCCAATTAATCGGCCCTGTTTATTTCCTACCTCCGATAGTAAATCCGATAGCTCTTCGATATTCCATATAAAGCGGGGCCAATCTTCCTGCTGGTAAATGTATATCCTTTCTTTCATCTATTCTCCGCAAAACATGCGGTAATTATACCATCTATTCTCCGCATTGTTAACCTTGAGTATAAACCGACAACTCTTTTTCTTCATTATTAGGTATCCCCCGCGTGAGGGATGGAAGGGGCGCGCAGCGGTCCGGGGGCTTTCAGAAGCGCCCGGACGGGACCTCCGCACAGCCCGACGGCACATCCGGTGCCGGCACGCCCTAAAAGACCTCTATCTTACCCCTGTTTGAAAGTACTCAAAGCCGTATTCGTCCCGCTTCTCTTTATTGAACCGGTTTCTTTTCCAGCTCCCTTGCCATTGTTGTCTTTCATGATCCCGAAAAACCGGTAAACCAGTATACGTGGGCCTTGTGTCCGTTTAAAGTGCTTGCTCTTTTCAAGACTTCCATTTGATCCTGAAAAATCGCCTTGCTGTCATAAAGCATGCGGCCTATTAACGTACTTTTACCGTCATCCACACTACCGGCGGTGGTAAACCTGAGAAGCTCCATGCTTAAATAGTCATCTATACTGTATTTATTCTTCATCTGTTACAAAACCTATCTTCCTTGTTTCATTATCTTTTGTTTCCTTTATCAATTCAGACAAAGCAGTTAAAACTTTGTTCAATATATCTACATGTTCTGCAATTTTCAGATCAATATCCTTCAATCTATCAACAATCTGAGCATAAGTAAGTGCAAAGTTTCTCATTTTAACAAATGCTCTCATTATGGAAATAGTTACATCTGTTGCAGTTTTGCTTTTTAAAATAGTAGCAAGCATATACACACCTTGCTCCGTAAATGCTTTAGGTGCCACCCTTGTTTTAGAGAATTTTGCGGTCGAAGATTTCGACCGCAAATCATTAAACTCAGAATCAGACAATTCAAACATAAAATCACCGGGGAATTTATCGGGATTTTTTCGTTTCTACTCCGTAGAGTTCAGCCAGATCACTGTCCAGCATAATTTTATGATTTCTAAAAGAATAAATTTTGCTGTGTATTACCTCAATATTTTTTTCCATTCACTTTTTCTCCATAAACCAACATTTAAAAATATCCGGGTTTTTTCCGGTCTTCCATTGCAGCTTCGCTCCGCTTGTCGTCTGCCCTTCCTCCCCGTCAAACAAAAACCTGTCTAACTCCTTGCTTATCACTTCGTTGCTTTTTGAATCTGCCAGCGTCAACGGAGAATTGTCTTTTTTTGTTTCTATTTCAAAATAGCCTGAATTATATACTTTCAGATCAGCTTTACCAGCT
>CAYMTI010000337.1:0-1751 GCA_964393315.1 uncultured Planctomycetia bacterium | reverse complement strand
CTATTCTGCCAAACCACGTTTATGTAAGTGAGTCCGGCCCAGTCCGTTTTTATCCGGAACGGGGGCTTATTCGCCTGAAGAAAAGAATCAACCTGTTTTTCTACTTTGAGCATATCCTTATTATCCCCGGATTTAAGCTGGAACCATATAGTGACTTTAGAATAATCCGGAGTGGTAAAATGCCAAAGATCATCCGGTTTATGTGAATTTTGATAAGATATCAACGTCTGCGCCACAGCCTGTTTTGACGGAGGGATCACGTTATTCTTTTTATCTCCCCCTAAAAGCTCATAGTATACTTTTTTGGTCACATCGCTTAAAGATGTTGTCTTACCCACATCACCTTTATCCTTGACATAATCCTGAAGTTTTTCTATATAACGCAGCATTTCCGGCTCTTTGAATATCTCGTCTTTTTTATCTTCCGCATCCATAACAAGATAAGCGGTATAAGTTCCTCCGAAATGTTCATTGAGAACATCATCGGCTATCCGTATCTCATGCCCGGGGGTAAACCATTTTACCGGATTATCGTTGATCTGGATCAAAGTGATCCCGTAGAGAGAAACCCCTATAAGAACAATAGTTCCCGCAAGCACAACCTTCCAGTGCCGGACCGATATCCTGGAACATACACTTAAAATAAAATTTATAACCCCCCTGTCTCCGTGTTCCTTTTTCGCTCCGAAATTCCGGAACGACTCCGGGTTCATAAGGGCTATGCTCGCTGGGATGAAAGTCATCGTAAGTATCCATGCCGTCATCACTCCCACAGCCACGAACACGCCAAAAACCTGCACAGGCGGTATCCTGGCGAACGCTAGAGATAAAAACCCCGCCGTAGTGGTAAGAGAGGTAAAAAGCATCGGCATAAACAGATCATCTATTGTCGCCAGAATAGCTTTTTTCCTGTCTCCTATTTTCTGATATTTTTCAAAAAATTCGCTTAATATATGTACTGAATCAAGAACCGCTATAGGCATAAGAAAAATAGGTATCATAGAGCTCATTATATGGACAGTGAAACCAAAACCTATTAACGCACCCATTGTAATAAGAACCGTTATCCCCGCGAGAAAAAGCGGAGACAGGACCAGGTTCACTTTTTTAAAGAACGCGAACATAAGCAGGAAAATGACCAGCATAGCCAGCGGGGCAGAAATAGCCATTTGCTTGAACATTTCAAAACCGAACGTATCCTGCGCGACCGGAAGCCCTGTTATGTAATAGCTCTCATCACCGCCAAGACCTTTTATTATCTTCCGTATCTGCCCTGATATCCTGTAACTCATATCTTTTGCCTCTATAGGTACATACAGACAAAGCGCTTTCCCGCTCTCTGAAATGATCGTCCCGTAAAACATGGGATTGTCAATAGCCCTGTCGCGTATCCTTAAAGCATCCTCTTTTGAGTACGGAGGGGGCCCCATAAGCCATCTAAAACGAACCGTTCCTATCCCGGCCTGCTCTATATCATCTTTAGTTGAAGGGCTTATCAGCTCATAGGCTATAACCCCTTCTATCTTCTTAGTTTCCTCGGTAAGTTTATATACTTTTTCAAGTGTAGTCGGATTAAAAACCCCTTCTGGATCTTTATCATTGACCACCCCGACAACTATAAAATCATGCAGCCCGAATTCTTTTTTTACATTATTGTGAAAAACTCTCACAAATTCATCCCGCGACAGCATATTTTCCGGATCAGTGTCGACTTTTATCTTTACGAACTGAATAACGCTTATAAACAGCGC
>CAYMTI010000336.1:0-1754 GCA_964393315.1 uncultured Planctomycetia bacterium | reverse complement strand
GGGAATAGAAACATACTGATCTTTATTCCCTACTCCAAAACCCTGCCATTCTGTGCATTCTGCCGGGGTAAGCCCTATTATCCTGGTGGTAAACCGCGCCAGGATCGATTCTACGAATAAGATCATACTGGTCTTTATCCGTCCGAAATAACCGTAAAAAACATGTCCATGCGGCGTATAAAGTATGATCTTTGTTCCCGTCAATTTGCCTGCCAGGCGGCATATCAGCCCGGCTTTAGACGTATGAGCGTGCAAGATATCATATTTTTTCTTTTTCAAAAGATCATATATCAGGAACAAAGCCTGCAAATCCTTTAACGGGTGTATATCTCTTAAAAGACTTCTTTCCTCTATAAATTGTACTCCCGCTGATTTTGCTTTCTCCACAAGTGTTTCATCCGGATTGCTGGTCATGCCGTATAAAAGATCAACCCTATATCCTTTGCCCGCTAAGCCCGCGGCGCTCAAAAGCGTATTCGCACTGGACCCGCCTTTATCAAGGCGCGTTATGGCATGTAATACTTTTTCCATTATTTTCCAGGTCCCCTTTTATAACTTACGAAAATAAGATCTCTCACCCTGTCATTGACATCGAACTCTCTTTCCAGCCTTTTTCTCCCGTTATTTCCTAAATTACGGGTCAGATCTTCATCTTCCAGCAATCTCAATATGCTTTCCTTTATCATTTTCTCATCCAGAGGGTCTACAAGTATTCCGGTCTTCCCGTCAACAACCGCCTCCTTTACCCCGCCGCTGTTCCCCGCTATTACCGGAAGAGCCCAACCTGCAGCTTCTAGAAAAACTATTCCGAAGCCCTCAGAATCCCCTTCTTTGTCCATATACTTAGGTACCATACAAAAAAGATCACTTGCCCTGTAATAGTATCGAAGTTCATTATCGGGGACTCTTCCGCAGAATTTTACATATTTCACCAGCGACAGTTTCTTGACCATCTCCTCAAGTTTATAAAGCATGGGGCCGCTGCCGGCTATAAGATAAAGGATATCATCCCTTTCCTTCACAAGCATGCTCAGGACTTTCAGCATCACATCATGCCCTTTTCGTCTTGATAGACGCGCAACTGTTAAGATTATCTTTTTTTCTATCGGCACACCCAGTTTCATGCGGGCTTCCTTTTTTGATAATTCAAGTGAATATTCAGATATATCTATCACGGGTGTTGATACGACGATCTTATCCTCAACTCCCATGACCCTGGAAACGATTATAGATCTTGTAAAAAAACTGTTCGCTATGATCTTTCTGCTGCCCTCAAGTATCTTTTTGACAAAAAATCTTGTTATTGGATTTTTGCTGAACTCCAGTATATCGGCTGAGTATATATAAACCACATAGGGGATACCCTTAACTCTTTTCAGGATCAATCCCGCTATTCCCGAAGACAATATCTGTCCGCAATGTATGCATTTAACCTTCCATAGTTTACTTTCTCCGGCAGCGAGAACGGCGACAAAAAGAACCCTCAGGATACTGGACACGATATTACTCCCCATTGGGTATTTACGTCTTAAAACCTTCACTTTCTCTTCCTTTTTCAAAGACTGTCCGGGGATCTTAGATGTCAGAACAAGCGTCTCTTCCGGAGGAAAATTATTCCATAAATTATACAGATGCGTCGCTATTCCTCCAGTGACCGGCGGATATTCACTTGAAAGACATAAAATTTTTTCTCTTGCGGCAAATTTTATATTACGCATTAATTCTGAGCTTAAACGTTCGGGGCTGAACATTTC
>CAYMTI010000335.1:0-1754 GCA_964393315.1 uncultured Planctomycetia bacterium | reverse complement strand
TATATCGATATAGATGTCGGTGATGAGAATAAATTAAGGGAGATATTATGGATTTACCGCCTTTTTTCCTCGGATGAAAAGTTGTCATCTAATTATCTGAAGATCAAACTCCCGATAAAAAACGGACGATACGGGGATGATATAAACGAATTAAAAAATTATATAAACAGCTCAGCTTTAAAAAGAAAAGATAAGTTGAAAAATATGGTCTTATCAAAAGAAGAAGTTTCTAGAGAACTGTGCAAAGCTATTGATATATTCGAAAAAAAAATAGGCCGCAGGTATGTGCCGCTTGTCAATGAGCATATTGATTTCGGATTATGGGGATTGAGAGCCCATTATAGGTTTTCAAGGAAAGGTCCCGTGCTTGAAACTATGTATCACTGGTTATTTCAGCTGGGGTTTACCGAAGAGGGTATAGGGTATATGGGGGCGGATAATATTTCCAATAAGCAGACGGGTGATCTGGAAATAATGCGTTTAGGGCCGCTTAATGAGATACTGGTAGATGCTATAGGGGGTGAACGTGCTTTGTTCCGTACTTTAGAGAAAGGGGCGGAAGCTCTGATACGTTTGGCCGAACAGGCTTCTCTTCAAGAAAGGGACAAGATACCCATAAGGGTTCAAATTGATCTTGCCGCGGTATCAAAGCGAATAGGAGAAGGGAACGCGGATACTGCCAGAGGGTTATGCCTGGCCTCTAATTGGGCAAAGTTCGTTTATAATGCCTGTGAATGGCTAGAAGACAGCCTCTTATATTATTCCTGGAGTAAAGATGGAGGAGTAAAATGAGTTCAGTATTTCTTGTAATAGGTACATTCATAATATTTTGTCTGGCGTATAAATTTTACGGTGGTTTCATAGCCGAGAAAGTTTTCAAAGCGGATGCTGTCAATACGGTCCCCAGTGAAGAATTAAGAGATAATGTGGACTTCGTTCCTACGGATAAAGAGGTTCTTTTCGGCCATCACTTTGCCTCGATAGCCGGTACAGGACCTATCGTAGGTCCCGCTATAGCTGTTATATGGGGATGGGTACCGGCTCTTATATGGATAGTTTTAGGCTCTATTTTTGCGGGTGCCGTTCACGACTATGCCGCTTTGATAATATCTGTCCGGAATAACGGCAGATCTATCGGGGAGATTTCCAGGGATATTATTAATGGAAGGGTCAGGAACCTTTTCTTTTTCGTTGTGTTTTTTTCTTTGTGGATAGTGGTCGCTATATTCGGGATGGTAATGGCTGTTATATTCAAAATGTATCCGCAGTCGGTTATTCCCGTATGGATACAGGTGCCGCTGGCCGTGATAGCCGGTACTCTGGCGTTTAAAAGAGGCTGGAATATAAAAATAATGTCTTTTGTGTCTGTGACGATAATGTATTTATCGATCTATGTGGGAATACATTTTCCTTTTACAATGCCTTCAATAGCGGGATTGAGCCCTATGAGTCTATGGGTTATAATACTTTTTATCTACGCATATATCGCAAGTGTTTTACCCGTCTGGACCCTTTTACAACCCAGAGATTATGTGAATTCACACCAGCTTATAATAGGACTGATAATTATTGTTATCGGTATTTTTATGGCCCGGCCTGAAATAGTTGCTCCGGCTATCCAGATATCCCCGGCAGGAGCTCCCCCGATATTGCCGTTTTTGTTTATCAGTGTGGCGTGCGGGGCTATTTCTGGATTTCATTCTCTAGTGAGTTCCGGAACCAGTTCAAAACAGTTGAAAAATGAAAAAGATATC
>CAYMTI010000334.1:0-1758 GCA_964393315.1 uncultured Planctomycetia bacterium | reverse complement strand
TTATCAGAAATTTAAAATTCCTGTTTTTCTCGAAATGAAGTTCATAAGCAGGAATATTTTCCACGGCTTTTTCCACATTATAAAATATTCTTTTTATTTCTTTATCGTTATAAAACTTGAGATAATTAACATAATGCTTCATTATCCCCGTCAGCGTTTTACTTTTTCGGACATCCCTGATAAACGTTCTTTTGTCTTTTTTTAAAAACAGGATCGCATTAGTATCGTACCCTTTATTTTCGGGCATTTTACCTTTAAACTGATTGAACGGCCCGGGAAAGATCCTTATTTTTCCGCGTTTTATAATAGCCGGCAGCATATCATCCGCCAGAACTCCTTCCAAACCGTAAAGACCGGCTAAAGTACTTTTACCCGCACCTGATACACCAAGCGCTATAAAACCCGCTTCCCCGTCAAGTATACCACATCCGTGCAGTACAATGCCAGCCGCCTTGCTCAAAGAACCTGCAAGGGTCAATAGAACAGCGTTCTTTATCTCGAATATCTGACACCCCGCTCCAGAGTCATTAGCTATATCAAGGATCCCGGAGCTTTTCCTCCTGTTGTAAACATACGCCGAAATATCCGAGGAAGAAACCAAAAGTTCGTCCTCACTAAATATACCTGTCCGTAAACTATCCTTTATTTTTTCCGTCCCGGCGTTCTTAAAAAAATTATCCGCCGAATAAAGTTCTTTTTTTCTCCGGGGAAATTTAGCCGCCTTACCTTTAAAATATTTTCTGACAAACTCTTTTTCGCCGCCGGTATAAAAACCGGTAGATACAGGACCGCTTAACTCCACCCTGAGCCGGGCATGAAATTTACCTCTTTTTGTCAGAAAACTCTTCAGGTCTTCCCTGAAATAAACATATATACCTTTCCGTAAACCAACGAAACTTATGCGTAATACCCGTTCTCCGATTTTAATATATAGATCGTTATCTGAAGCCATAATATCAAACTAATCTTTCCACCGGGAAAAGCCCTTCTTTTTCGGCCATTTCACAAAACCAGTAAGTTTTAGTAAAACTCTTTGTCTTCCCGTAAGTTATAGCAACGCATTCCCCCAGGCAAAAGCCTTTGAAAATACATCTGCCGCACAACCCTTCGAACTTATCCGGTATCTCTTCTCTCATCCTTTTGAGTACGGGACTGTTCTCCCATATGTCTTTTATGCTGTCCGATCTTATATTCCCCATAATGAGCTCTTTCTCTTTCTTACCGACCCCGCAAAACGAAACAGTCCCATCGCACATCACACCTAGTATGTTAAGCACATGACATCTCCCCAGATTATTGTTATGAAAAGCTTTTAGCGGTCGGAAAACAGGCGGAATAGACATAAATATCTCAAGTCTGTATTTATCTGAATATACGGAAATATTATCTTTAAGCTCTAATATTTCCGGCACGGAAAGATTGATGTTATTCTCATGGAACTCTTCCCCCCGCCCGAAAGGTGTTATCGGATTAACCTTGAAACTTGATGCTTTTATTTCGGAAGCCAGCTTAACGGTCTTTTCCAGATGACTTATATTCTCCCTGCTTACAGAAGATATCACCTGAAAAGGCACTTTATTTTCCCTGAGTCTTTCCGCGCCATCCAATGTTTTTGAGAAAGCCCCTTTCGCTCCCCTGAAAGCATCATGATAATCCGGGTCGAAACTATCAAGGCTTATACTCACTGTCCCTTTTCTTACTTCGGATATCTTTTTCGCTATATCCGAAGTTATCAATGTACCGTTGCTTTCGATATCA
>CAYMTI010000333.1:0-1766 GCA_964393315.1 uncultured Planctomycetia bacterium | reverse complement strand
AATGGTTTGCTGGCAGGTTGAAAGACGCTGATTGCCTTTTATATGTGCTGCTGGTTGATGATGTTCCGGCAGGGCAGATAAGATTTGATATTGAAGAGAGATCGGCAGTAATAAGAGTTTCTCTGTGCCGGAAGTTCCGGGGCAGGGGGATAGGCGCCAAGGCTGTGAATATTTTGACTGATAAAATTTTTAAAGACGGAAAGGTTTAAGAGATAATTGCGCTTATCAGGCAGGAGAACAAAGCTTCGATCAAAGCTTTTTCTTCCGCCGGATACGCTTTTGACTCTGAACTTGACCACAAAGGGCAAAGAGCGCTGAAATATGCATATCGAGGATAAAATGGACATACTGATTATACCTCCGGATGTGGAAAAATTTAACATTAAATCAATAGAGGATATACCTTCCGGAAGAACCGTTTTTTGCGGGGATCTTTTTTTTCAGGAGAACATTGTGAGATCTTTTTTCGGTGAAGATACCTGTATTATAGGTATAGAAGATCTGGGCGGGGATTGTATCTATTCGGGTGTTAATGAATACGCTAGAAAGTTCGCCAGAGAATGGTTCAACGTTGAAAGTTTGAAAGATTTTTTCAGCTTTAAGGGGGTAAATCTAGCATCTCAATTGATAATAGCATATATGTTTTATTTTATAAAAGTACTGAAAGCGGTGGATACAGCATCGGTATTATTCCAGGAATATTACTCTGGCAGTTTTTTTTTGGTGGATGATAAGAGTGTATGGGCCAGGACTTTTAAATATATTGCTTCTCAAAAAAACATAAAGCTAAACATAATAACGGCAGTTTCGGGAAAGAACAAGCCTTCCGTAGTCGAGAAAAGACAGCTTGCCGCGAGCCCGGCAGGACTGAAAGAAAAATTTTCCATTTTAGCAAAATTGCGCAGAAAAAAATATCACGGTACTAATATTTTATATTCGTCCGCGCTGAGATTCGTGGAACCTCTATGGGACAAGTCGGGTAGAGATAAAAATAATTTTTTTGTCAGGCCGGCGTTTTCAATTAAGGATTACTCGGCTTGTTTAAAAGCCGGGTCTAATACGAGATATTTGACGGTCAAGTCGATGCTTGACTCCGGAGATGAAAAAAAATGCGTTCAACTGTGCCGGGAGAAGGATGTCTGGAAACTTTTTGAGCGAGATCATCCGGAAGTAGAGAAATTTTTTGATTACAAAGGGATAAGTGTCTGGCCGCTGGTAAAAGACGATCTTCTTTCTATGATAGAGGATTCGATACTGGAAGGGGCGAGGACAGCGGTTTTTTCCGAAAAACTTTTCAATTTGATAAGGCCTTCAGCCGTTATTGTTGAGGAAGATACTTGTCCGTTCAACAAGGTTCTGGTTGATTACGCGCGGGTAAAAGGTGTACCCGTGATCGAAATATTGCACGGGCTTCTTACGAACAATGTTCTTTCGGGATTGAGCAGGGCTTCTTTTATTGCTGTGGGCGGGGAGTATTCGCGCTACAAATTAAGAGAATGGACAATAGACGATCCAAGGATAAAAATTACAGGAACTCCCCATTATGAGTCGAGAATATTAAACTGTAAAGCCCGTAAGAAGATTTCCGGCAGGGTAAGGAAAGTTTTGAAAGTGCCTAAATATAATAAGCTTATTACTCTGATAGCGAGTCCTTTTTTCTGTGAAAAGACCCCGTATTTTATAGGGAATCCGCTGACTCCTTACAATACCACGCGGATAGTAAGTATAGCCTTACGTTTTGCTGAAGAAAATGATAATGTGCGTAT
>CAYMTI010000332.1:0-1766 GCA_964393315.1 uncultured Planctomycetia bacterium | reverse complement strand
AAGCACTGTTCTTCGCGTTCAAAAGGAGATTTTCCCTGATAATAGCGAGTTTAGTCTGTTTTTTTATCGCTCTTTATCTATTTGCGGGTATGGGAAATGAATATATAGGTTCTACAGAGCAGAACAAGTTCACTATTTTTATCGAGCTTCCTACCGGAGCTAAACTCGATTCCAGTGATGAAACGGTAAAACAGGTAGAACAGCTGCTGCAGGAAGTCCCCGAAGTGGATACTTTTACTTCCAGGGTTGAAGCCTGGAGCAGTAAAATATATGTCTCACTCGTGGGCTTAGGGCAGAGGGAAAGGTCGGTAAAGGAGGTTATTGACAGTTTGAGGCCTAAAGTTGAAAGGCTTAAACCCGCGTTTATTTATTTTGAGGAGGAACAGGAAGTCGGGACTAAAGAGATAATATTGAACATATTCGGTCATGATTACGATATTCTCAGGGAAATAGCCATAGCTATAACCACAAGAATGGGTGAGATCCCCTATTTCACGGATACAAAAATAAGGATGAGAGCCGGCCGTCCGGAATTAGATCTGAAAGTGGATAAAAAGAAGGCAGCTTATTTCGGGTACAACACAAAAGATATCGCCGATATAGTACATGCCAAGGTTAGAGGGGTAAGGGCGACTATGTATCATACAAGGGCATCAGAGGTAGAAACAATAGTCCGGATGCAGGAAAAATACAGGCGGACCGTTAAAGATATACATAATCTTAATGTTTCCCGATACGGCGATGACAGGATTACGCTGGATCAAGTGGTTGATTTTGAATATGGGTTAGGTCCCAGTGAAGTTTGGCGTAAAAACCGGGCAAGGATGATACAGGTGAGCGCTAACATAGGAGAGATCCCTTTAACTAAAGCTGTGAACCTGCTTGATTCAGCTTTGTCGGATCTTAAACTTCCTGAAGATTATTTTTACGAAGTAGGAGGCGATTACGAAACCTTAACACAGTTATCAAAGGAGTTCATCCTTATGATAATAGTGATAGTTGTTCTTATTTACCTTGTTTTAGCTTCTATATTTGAATCTTACCGGCAACCTTTTATTATAATGATTACGGTTATTCTTGCCTGTACCGGGGCTATCTTTTCATTGTGGTTCACAAAAACATCCATAAATATGGGAGCTAATATAGGGCTGATGATGCTGGCAGGTATAGTCGTTAATAACGGGATAATACTGGTTGATCACGCGAATTCCCTGAGATCCCAGAAACATGATCTCTACCGGATTCTGGTGCAAGCCGCCAGAGACAGGCTCCGGCCCGTATTGATGACTACGGCAACGACGGTTTTCGGTCTTTTTCCCATGGCTATTGATACGGGTGAAGGATCCAATTTATGGCGTCCACTTGCGATAACGGTGATGGGGGGACTTTTATTCGCTACACCTCTTACCCTTGTGCTGGTACCGGCTATTTACTCAATATTTGAACAATTCGGCAAAGTAATAACAGATATTTTGAAACCAAAGAACTGGATCCGTAATATAAGGTTTATAATAAATTATATCGTTAATCTCCTTAAAAAAGTTAAAATTCCGTTTTTACGAAGAAAAAATAAGATATCCGAATTGAAAAACGATCAGAAAGAAGAAAACCCGTAAAACTTATTTACATAACAACAATATTTAAAGTAGGTTAAGAGAAAACTTTTCCCTCTGTTTGTGTATGCAGGAAAAGATCTATTAATGGATCTCATTTTTCGAGACTGTCAAGTTTTGTGTGTCTGAAGCACCGGTTTATTATATCTGGAT
>CAYMTI010000331.1:0-1784 GCA_964393315.1 uncultured Planctomycetia bacterium | reverse complement strand
TCCTATTGCCGCCGGTATAGCTGTTTATTAACTGCCCGGGGTTAAGGCAGCGTTCCTGCTGTAAGATAGATCCGGGATATTTGGTGACCTTGAAAGGGCGAGTGCCCTTTCCATAACGCTCCATGCGCTGGTTGGATCAGGTATGGTTGCGGGAATACTACTAAGATGAAGATAGATGAGGCGATAGACAGAATCAATAAGAGGATAGAAGAAATCCTGGCGGGAAGTTCGGTGCCTATGACGGAACTTTATGCGCACTCGGGTCTGAACGAAGGCAAAAGATTGAGAGCGAAGTTATTTCTTGCTTTTGCCGGGAATGGAAGCGGAAGAGTAATAGATGTCGGATGTTCTATAGAACTGTTACATGCCGCCACGCTTATCCATGATGATATTCTTGATAATTCGCATTCAAGGAGAGGCCGGCCGGCTCTTTATCTGGAAAAGGGTATCTCTGGAAGTGTATTATACGGTGATTATCTTTTTTCCGAAGCTTTCAAGCTGACGAGTGCGCTTAAAGACCCGGTTATAAATCACGAAATGATATCGGCGTTGTCGGAAGTTCTGAAAGGCGAGATCCTTGAGCAGAACAGTAAGGGAGACCTTTCTCTGACAAAGCAGGAATACTTCAGTATAATAGGGATGAAAAGTGGATGTCTTTTCGGGGTTTCCGCCAGGCTAGGAGCTCTAATGCGGGAAGACGGTCAGATCGGCACGGATATATCTTATTTGTTCGGTCTAAACGCGGGGATTATGTTTCAACTGATCGATGATTATATGGATTATTTTACCGAACGCGATAATAAAAAAAGATTTAACGATATAAGAGAAGGGCTGGCCACTTTACCGCTTATATATCTAATGGAGAGATGTTCCCGGAGTGAGAAAAATATGATTACTTCTATCTTCGGTCGGAATAATATCGATGGGAAGTCCTTGCGTATCATAATACAGCTTATGAGGGAATATGATGTTGCGCAGAGTATCTTGGATAATGTAAATGATTATATGCAGAAAACGGAGAGAGTATTCAGTGAAATAACACAGTGCGGGATATGTGATGTTTTTGACATTTTGTCGTGGATAAAGAAATGGAGAAATAATGCCAGCAAAGAATATTGTAATAGCAGGCGGAGGGTTTGCCGGAGTCAGCGCTCTAAGACGGCTGAGTAGATATAAGGGTATTCTTGACAAGGATAAAGCCTTCAATGTGATACTTGTCGACAGGAAGCCGTTTTTTGAGTTCTTGCCGATGTTACCGGATATAATAGGGGGATGGATGGAGCCGAAAATCTTGAGGCGAGATCTTTCCTCTTTGGTAAAAAAAGAAAGAGCGGAATATGTTAAAAGCGAGATAAAGAGTATAGATCCCGGGAACAAGGTGATAAAAACAGATGGCGGAGATATCATATATGAATATGCGGTCCTGGCCACGGGTTCAAAGACCGATTTTTACGGGAACAGTTTTTTGCAAAGGTCATGTCTAAAACTCGATAATGTAGATGATGCCGTATCAGTACGAGAGACTATTTTGCAAAAAGCGTGCGCTGCTGACGAGATAAATATTTTGGTGGCAGGGGGAGGGTATACAGGGATAGAGATCGCGACAAATATAAACTTTGCATTAAATAAAGAAGGGATCAAACACAAAATATTTATTGTTGAGAAAAATAAGGATATATTGATGATGGTTCCCGACTGGATAAGATCCGAAATCAAAAGGGAATTGGAAAAACTGGGGATAAAGTTAAGATGCGGTGAAGCTTTAAAAGAATATGCCGATGAGG
>CAYMTI010000330.1:0-1796 GCA_964393315.1 uncultured Planctomycetia bacterium | reverse complement strand
GCGGCGGCGAATTTTGCTTACACTTTCGCCTTCTTATTTCGGTTACTTGAGGAGAAAAATTGTTTATTTACCTTGAAGAATATTCGGGATTTGCACAGGAATACTCGTACTAAATTTCTTAGCTCATTTAACTTCTGAATTTCTAATTCCCGTTGTATGTATCTTTCAAAGCAGGTCGGATCCTAACGCTACAGGGACCTGCACGCTTCCATAATTGTTTCGGAAAAGGTGGGATGGGCATGAACCGTATTCGCTATCGCGTCAACTGTCAGTCCGTTTCGTCTCGCCAACACAAATTCATGAATAAGCTCAGCTGATTTTGAACCAAGAATATGCGCGCCCAATATTGACCTGTCTTTTTTTGAAACAAGGACTTTTACAAATCCATCCGATTCATTACAGGCTACGGCTCTGCCGTTAGCCATAAAGAAATATTTTGCCTGGATATATTCCATTCCTTTTTTTTTGCACTGCTCTTCTGTATAGCCTACGCTTGCAACTTCTATATCGGAATAAACAGCATTGGGTACATTTGTATAATCCAGAGCTGGGATTTTACTACCGCTCAGGACATGCGCTATATATTCACCTTCCATGGCCGCCGTATGGGCCAGCATCGGGGAATCAATAACATCACCCGCGGCGAATATCCCAGGGATATTCGTCATAAGTTCATCATTCACGGAGACAAAACCCTTATCATCAATAACAATATTCGCCTGCTCAAGACCCACTTCCGCGGTAACCGGTTCACGACCTACAGCAAGGAGGACTTTGTCAAAAGTAAAAGTTTCTGTATCTTTGTCTTTATGCATATCCACACGCGCGGCGTTACCGGAAACTTTTATATCAAAAGATCCTATCCCGGTGATAACCTTTATTCCGGTTTTACGCAATAGTGAGGCTAATCTCCCGGTTATTTCTCTGTCCTCAAAAGGCAGTATAGAATCGGCAATTTCCGCAAGTGTTACCTCCGCCCCGATAGAATTAAGAAAAGAAGCGAATTCCACCCCAATTGCACCTGCTCCTACAACAAGAACATTACCGGGTATATCGGATATTTTTATCGCGTGAGAACTGTTAAGTATCACTTTACCGTCTGGAACCAGGTCCGGCAGACTCTTGGGACGAGAACCCGTAGCGACGATTATATTTTCGGATTTTAATATCAAAGTTTCCGGGCCAAAAACCTTCACCTTTTTAAGCGAACCGGCCTCTATGAAAGCCTTACCATAAATAAGGTCTATTTTATTCTTTGCGAGAACATGTTTAAGCCCTTTTTTAAGCCTTTCTTTCGCATTCACTGCGGCTTCGGTAAAAAAATCAATATCAGGGGTTAAAGAGACCCGGGGCATGAACATACCCGGCGTTTTCTTCACAGCGCCATACAAGCCCGCGCTGTGAAGAAGTGACTTCACGGGAATACAACCCTCGTTCAAACATACTCCCCCGATATGTTCATCGTTTTTTTCTATTAGAGCAACTTTAAACCCTCTTGCTGCTGCCTTTAATGCGGCTGAATGCCCGGCCGGACCGCTTCCAATAACAACCAGATCATATGATCTTTTCATCTTTCCCTGCCTTCTATTTCTTTGCTTTTTTAGTTTTTTTTTGCCCGGACCGTTCTCTTGCCATGATAAAAAGTATATCGGACATACAATTCAAAAAAAGCAGCATATTATTGTTTTTCAACTTATTCTTATGGAACAACGCCACAACGCTCCTTTCCGCTCTCCGGGCTACAGCTCTGGCTAAATCCGTTAACGCCGAAATTTCAGTCGTACCTGGAACATGGA
>CAYMTI010000329.1:0-1798 GCA_964393315.1 uncultured Planctomycetia bacterium | reverse complement strand
TTTTTTCTCCTCCTGCTTGAGACCTCGCTCTGGCGGTTGTCGCCGGGGTGCTACTCGTTACCGGCGCTAACTGTGAAGACCGACTGGAGATGGCCCTTACTTTAAAGCGCCTTAATGTTACTTCGGTGCCATTGAATTTATTGCTACCGATCAAAGGGACGCCATTACAGGACAGGCGGAAGATATACCGTGAAGAGGCTTTACGGACTATTGTTCTTTACCGTTAAGTGCTATAACACAAATCGATCAAAATAATCGCCGGAAGAGAAGCAGTATTTGGCAAGGAACAGAGGCTCCTGTACGATGCCGGGGCGAATGGAATGCTGATCGACGGTTATTTAACCGTTCCCGGGAGGTCTTTACGGGAAGATATCGATCTGATAACAGAGATCAAAAAAACATGGAATGTCATATAAAAAGATCTATTGAAGAAAGGAAAGAGCGAGGGCTTTACCGCGGCTTAAAGATTGTCCGGCAAGAGACGGGAACCGGTATAAATGTAGAAGGGAAAGATTATATTAATTTTTCCTCAAATGATTATCTTTCTTTATCTTCCTATATTTGCGCGGGGGAAGTTTTAAGCGGGAGTGCTGCAGGTACCGCCAGTTCAAGGCTTTTAACCGGGAATAGAGCTGCGCATGTTGAGCTTGAAAAAAGAACCGCTGATTTTAAAGGAAAACCTTCAGCTTTGTTATTCAATTCAGGATATCAGGCGAACATAGGTATATTAAGCTGTATGGCGGGGAGAAAAGATGTTATTTTTTCAGATAAATTAAATCATGCCAGTATATTGGACGGAATAAGTCTTTCCAGAGCTAAATTATACCGGTACCGGCATAATGACGCAGAGCATCTTCAATATTTACTCAAAAAACACAGGGCGGATTACAGACATTCTCTTATTGTAACGGAAACGGTCTTCAGCATGGACGGAGATATCGCGCCTCTTTATGAAATATGCCTTTTAAAAAATAAATTCAAATCCATGTTAATGGTGGATGAAGCGCATGCTACCGGGCTTTTCGGGAGTACGGGGTCGGGAATGGCTGAGCATTTGGAAGTAACGGGTGATATAGATATTATTATGGGTACTTTTAGCAAAGCTCTTGCCGGATTTGGTGCTTATGCGGCTTGTTCCGAAGAAATAAAAGATTACCTTGTAAATTTCTGCCGTAGTTTTATATATTCGACATCTTTGCCGGAGTATACAGTAAATGCGAATCTTTTGGCTCTGGATAAAGTTTTGAATGAGCCTTCACGCCGGAAGGTCCTTGCTGATAATACTGATATGATGCGCCGCAGGTTGAAAGATCTGGGAGTTGATATACTAGGCGAAACCCAGATCATACCGATAGTTTTTAAATCGACGGACAAAACCATTTCCGTCTCTGAAAAGCTTAAAAATAAAGGGTACTGGGTTGCCGCAGTCAGGCCCCCGACCGTTCCGGAGGGGAGTTCCCGGTTGCGTCTTTCCATTGTATACGGACATGACATAGGGTCGCTTTCTCGCTTTATAGAAGACCTCGGAGATATACTGACCGAAAAAGGTCATTGCCAGTAATACATTGTAAATAAGAACAAGGGGATAAATGGACATAAAGGAATTAATAAATAATTTTTCCAAAAGCGCCGATACCTATGAAAAATATGCGTCAGTTCAGAAAAAATGCGCGCTGAAACTGTTGAGCTATCTGGATGCTGTCCAATATGAAAATATCCTGGAAATAGGCTGCGGTACGGGAGTATATACGAAATTATTATCCGGTTTGCGCCCGGTAATACCTATAACGGCTATAGA
>CAYMTI010000328.1:0-1822 GCA_964393315.1 uncultured Planctomycetia bacterium | reverse complement strand
GGGTGGAAAAGCGAGTAAAGAGCGGGGGATATTAAGCCCGGTGGCGGAAGCGGGGTGCTCGTAGCGTGACGGACTGAATGTTATGGATACATTGGATGACGAAATGTCAGGCGTACCGGAGGAATCTTGCCTTCTTACCCGTTTTCCGTATGATTATGAGATAACGGGAGATAAACTCGAAATGGTGAGATCCGCCGAAGATATCATAGTGAAAGCCGGTTTCCCGATGGTCAGGGTTCGCACTTACGGGGATATAGCCAGGATAGAGGTTCCCGGCAAGGATATTTACAGATTATTTGAATCCAGATTTCGAGGGGGTATAATGAATAAGCTAAAGTCCCTGGGCTATAGATATATTACCGTGGATCTGGAAGGTTTCAGGTCGGGAAGCATGGATCTATAAGACAGGTTCGAATTTAGAAGTAATAGACGATAAATTATGGAGGGAGGATGGAAAAAGAGACCGTGAGAAAAATATTGGAACAGGTTAAAACCGGTAAAATTTCCATTGGTAAGGCTATGATGGAATTTAAAAGTTTTCCGATAAAGGATATCGGGTTCGCCAAGATAGACACGCATAGAGGATTACGTAAAGGGACGCCGGAGGTAATTTTTTGTCAGGGTAAAAATATTGATCAGTTAAGAGGGATATTTGAACAGCGTAAAGACAGTGATCTTATTATAGCGACAAGAGCGGATCCCGGGATTTTTGACGCGGTTAAAGATATACGTGATGACCTTGAATACCATGAAGAGGCCAGAATAATATCAGGAGGCAGGCGTAAAAGGAAAAAAGGCGGGAAAATAACTGTGGTAAGCGCGGGAACGGCCGATATACCGGTAGCTGAAGAGGCCGCCGTGACGGCTGAACTTCTGGGGAACTGTGTTCTGAGGGTGTTTGATGTCGGAGTTGCGGGTATTCACAGGATATTCGCGCATCATAAAGAGATAACATCGGCTGATGTTACGGTAGTTGTAGCCGGTATGGAGGGTGCCTTGGCCAGTGTGGTAGGAGGAATAGTCGATTCTCCGGTGATCGCCGTTCCTACGAGCGTAGGGTATGGAGCCGGGTTTCAAGGAGTGGCGCCTTTACTTACTATGATGAACAGCTGTTCTCCCGGTGTAGCAGTGGTAAATATAGATAACGGTTTCGGAGCAGGATATATAGCCTCCATGATAAACAGAAAGGGAAAAAATGGAAGAAGAACGTAAATTGAAAATAATAAATATCACGGGTTCGGAAGAATATCAGAGATTGATCGTTCCGGGAACGGATTCCTTTAATATAAAGGCCGGGAGCTTGACTCTGGAGCCGGGGAGATCCGTGGGTGAACATTCCACCGGTGATAGGGAAGAAGCGATAATTGTATTTCAAGGAACAGCAGAGATATTTTATAACGGACAAAGCGTAAAGGCGACAGATAGAACGGTCGTATATATGCCCCCTCGAACAAGACATAATGTGAAAAATATCGGAGAGGGAAAACTTAAATACGTTTTTCTTGTTGTCCCGCTGTGATGGGGGAGTGTAATAGAAAACCTGCAGAGAAAGTTAACTAGCTAATGGTGACGTGCGCTGGTATTTCACTGTAAAAATTTCATAAAAACCCTTGATATGCCGAACAGTACCTGCACGGTTTTTATAACCATTTTTCTCACAAGGACTTAACATTCTTCATTCTTTTTCTAAAGCACAATTCGGATATGATACTGTAAGATCTAGGTAAAACATTTTCTCCGGGCAGAAATGATCCGAAGTAAGAGCCTGTTCTTAAAAAAATAATCCAGTTCTCTTTGTTTTCTCTGCTTTTTTAGGTATACT
>CAYMTI010000327.1:0-1836 GCA_964393315.1 uncultured Planctomycetia bacterium | reverse complement strand
TTCAAATTCGTTAACGGCGTCCTCGATGCCGTCGCACGGGATGTACGAGACTCGGAGCAATGAACGAATTTGAACTCATCGAAAAAATTGTATCCCTCTTGGGAGACACGACCCATGGTGAAGGTATCAACGTGGGTCCGGGTGACGATGCAGCCGTACTATCGACTGGTGCGGACGAGCAACTGGTGGTAACCACTGACGTTCTCATCGAAGGAACGCATTTCCCGCTACGATCTAGAAGTGATCTGATTGGTTACCGTGCAATAGCGGTCAATCTCTCCGATATCGCGGCAATGGGTGGCATCCCTGAGTTTGTACAGGTGAGTTTAGGTTTGCCATGTAAGGTCGGCAAGTCCGCTATTAACGCTGTCAGTAAAGGTATCTTTGACATATTAGATGAATATAACATTAAATTGCTGGGAGGCGATACCGTAAGATCCGGGAAAATAGTTATAGACGTATCGATCATGGGGAAAGTCGAGAAGAATAAGTTAACCTTACGTTCCGGCGCCGAGCCTGGAGATTTTATTATTATTACAGGTCCTGTCAGGAACGGCAGGCAAATACATTTATCTTTTTCGCCAAGGCTGAAAGAAGCCCGGGTTCTTGTGGATAATTATAAGGTGAACGCTATGATAGACACTTCTGACGGGATAGCCCCGGACTTGAACCGTATATGTGATGAAAGCGGGACAGGCTGCGTGCTTTATGAAGAAGCACTGCCTCTGACTGAAGGACTTTCACTTAGAGATGCTTTATATTATGGGGAAAGCTTTGAACTTTTATTTACCATGCGCCCGCATGAAGCGAATAAGCTTTTAGTTAAAGATACAGGGCATCCCGGGTTTTTTGTTATTGGAGAAATAACAAAAATTAGGAAAGAAAGGATAATTGCGGATAAAAAAAGAAGAAGACGACAGCTTAAACCGGAGGGATACTGTCATTTTTAAGGGGAAAACCGGATTAAAGCGTCTTCTGGACATTGACTATTTTTGAATTTGGACCGATAATGAGTATTAGAATAATTACAAATAGCCCTGAAGAGACTTTAAATATAGCCAGTGTTCTGGCTTCCAATCTTTCCGGAGGAGAAGTTATAGCTCTTATAGGGGATCTTGGCGCGGGAAAGACTGTATTTGTAAAAGGTATAGCAAAAGGGATGGGCATCCAGGGATATGATTATGTGAATAGCCCTACATTTGTTGTTGTAAAGGAGTATAAAGGTCCGATAGATCTATATCATTTTGATGTTTACAGACTGAATGAGAGCAGTTTCTGCGATACGCTTGATTATAAAAGATATTTTTACGGCAGTGGTATTACTGTGATCGAATGGGCAGATAAAATAAGGGAAGAATTGCCTGAAGAATATCTTAAAGTGGAAATAGAGTATAAGGGTAAAAATGAACGCGGGATCCTATTCAGTCCGTTTGGCAATAAGTATAAAAACATAATAAAGAAATTAAAGGTTTAAGTCCGGAGAGTGACCAGATATTTGCCGTTCATCCCGGGAGGCTGAAAAATTCATGAAGATATTAGCTTTTGACATCTCTACCAGATATTTGAGTATAGCATGTCTTGAAAATGATATGGTCAGGGCCGATCTCCATGAAGAAATGGGAATAAAGCATAGCGAGAAACTTTTTACGAAAATACAAGAGGTCCTGAATTCTTTGGCCTGGTCCATTAAAGATGTAAATTTGGTATGTACTGGTATAGGTCCGGGTTCTTTCACCGGGCTTCGTATTGCCGCGGCAGTATGTAAAGGTTTTGCGGCGGCAACGGGTATAGATATCCTGGGAGTCCCGTCCATGGACGCTATCGCTTTGAGGGGAC
>CAYMTI010000326.1:0-1837 GCA_964393315.1 uncultured Planctomycetia bacterium | reverse complement strand
ATCCTCCTATGCTTTTGGGGTGTTATTCGTGTTTTTTTTCTACTGGTTTTTATCTATTTTTGATAGGCTTTTACCGACGTTGTGGTGTTTGTATTATTCTTTGCAGATAGTGATCACTCTTGTTCTGTGCTATCTGGGCATGGTAATAGCGATGAAGGGTAAGGACGAGTTCAATATAGTTATACCTTACGTGAGGTTCGATCGGCAGGATCAGAGAGATCAGCTTGTTATCCTCGATACTAATGTCATAATAGACGGGCGGATAGCGGGGGTTTGCGAAGCGGGTTTTTTAAGCGGTATACTTGTTGTCCCCAGGTTTGTTCTTCAAGAACTACAGCATATAGCTGACAGCGCGGACGCCGAAAAGCGTAATAGAGGCCGCAGAGGGCTTGATATGGTGGACAGGATAAAAGGGATAAAAGGTCTTGAGGTCATCATTCATGATGAAAATTTCCCGGCGATAAAAGAGGTTGACGCAAAACTTGTAAGGCTTTCTAAAGTACTTGATTGCCCTGTTGTTACCAATGATTTTAATTTAAATAAGGTGGCGAAGATAGAAGGGGTTAAAGTCCTTAATATAAATGATCTGGCAAACGCGATGCGTCCGGTTATTTATCCCGGGGAATCTATGCAGGCACATATAAGACGGGAAGGGAAGGAAAAGAACCAGGGCGTGGCGTTTATGGATGATGGAACTATGATAGTTGTCGACAATGCCAGGCGTATGATAGGCAAAAAGGTAAATGTTTCTGTTACAAGTGTTCTTCAGACGTCGGCCGGCAGGATGATATTCGCTAACCTGGCGGATAATGGAGAATCGAATAAACAGAACGGCAGCAAGAGATAATATGCGTGTAGGAATAGGTTACGATATACATATGTTGGCCGAAGGGCGTAAATTTTTCCTGGGAGGTGTGAAAATTGAGCACACTAAAGGAGCGGTGGCTCATTCAGACGGGGATGTCCTTTTGCACGCGATATGTGACGCTGTTCTTGGAGCTATGGGCGAAGGTGATATAGGAATGATGTATCCCGATAAAGATCCCGTTTACAAGGATGCTTCCAGTATTCATCTTTTTAAAGGTGTTTGCTCTGTTATGCGGGATAAAGGGTATGATATAAATAATATTGATTGTGTTGTTATACTTGAAGAGCCTAATCTAGGTCCGTATAAGGGCTTAATGAGAAAAACCATCTCTGACGCCGCAGGTGTACTTTTATCGGCGGTAAATATTAAAGCTAAAACTAACGAAGGCGCGGGCAGTATAGGCCGCAAAGAGTCTGTCGCGGCATATGCCGTGGTAACGCTCCGGGAAAACAATAAAATTTGATATCAAGGTAAAAAGGAGAGTAAGATGTTCTGTCTACTCAGTATTCTGATATTATTGACCGCGTTCATTACGTTATTTTATTTTGCGGTCAGACATTTTATGAAAGATGAGATCGCTGCCGCTATGGAAAGGGATCCCGCGGCAGTAAAAGTTTCAGAAATAGTTTTTACGTATGCGGGGGTTCACGCGATCTTTTACTATAAGGTAGCAAAATTTTTTCTTAGAATATCTTTTCCTTTTTTACCCAGAGCTTTATCACAGCTGGCCAGATCTATGACCGGTATTGAGATACATCCCGGCGCGTGTATCGGGAAAGGTCTTTTTATTGATCATGGCATGGGAGTAGTTATAGGTGAGACCGCAGTTGTTGGAAAAAATGTTACTTTGTTCCAGGGAGTAACGCTCGGGGGGACAGGAAAAGAAACCGGAAAAAGACATCCTACAATAGGGAATAATGTTGTGATCGGGGCATGAGCGAAAGTGCTGGGAAACATAAAAGTAGGGAA
>CAYMTI010000325.1:0-1838 GCA_964393315.1 uncultured Planctomycetia bacterium | reverse complement strand
AGGACGGCTATTGTTACAGCCGTCCTTTTTAAAATGGTGGAGCTAAGGGGGATCGAACCCCTGACCTCCTGATTGCGAACCAGGCGCTCTTCCAACTGAGCTACAGCCCCATTTAGATATTGTCTTTGGAGTTAAGTATCACGTTATAGTTGGAGTCGTCTCCTTCCAGGATTATATGTCCTTCCCGGGCTAACCATCCAATACTCATTAAGATTATATCTTTATTGATCTTCAGATCTTTTACCAGCGATGAAATTTGAACTTTTTTATCCTTTTTTTCCAGATAGGTCCATATATCACCTGCAACTAGTCCAATTTTAGTTATCATGATATCTCCTCTTTTTGGTAGATATACTATATAACAACAATTAAAATAAATCAAGTGGGGTTCGATTTATAGTGTTGTTTTACCTTTTCTGTATAACTACCGCATCTTGGACATTTTGATATTTCATCGTTAATACTGTCTATATAATTATGGTCGCATATATTACAATGCCATATAAATTTTTCATCCGGAGAAAAAGTTTTCATTTTTGTTCCGAGATCAAGGCTTGCCCATGCTATCAGCAGCAAAACCGCGGAAAGTAACAAATACAGAAAAAGAAATGTTGAAAGATCTAATTTTATCATTTTAGTCCCGGTTCGTTTTTATCGTCAAGGTTATTTGAACTTCCTCTTCTGGGGAGCATATCGAATCACAAGGTTCAAAGACCCATTTCTTTATATGTTCCTCGGCTATTCTGTCAAGATCGGGATATTCGGATGGATTTGTAAGGTTAGCTATTATTACTTTTCCTCCGGAAGATACCAACAGATCAAATTTAAATCTGAAACTCTTATTATTGCCGAAAATGCCGGGGCGAATATACGGAGTATCCGGTCTGAAGAGTACTTTTCTTCCTGAGGCGGAGTTATTGAGATAGCTTTCCCCGGATGCGGATCTATTTTTTCCCGAAATAATTGGAGGAACCGTTTTTTTAGCTAAAAGCGACGGATGAAAGATCGATTCAAAGTATCTTTCATATGAGGGAACCCTTCCCATGACAGAAATATCCTGTTTTTTATTTTGTAATTCAAGAAGGTGATCGACCCCGGGCGTATCCTCATTCTTATAAGAAAAGCTGTATGGAGCCGCTCTTTCCAGCATAAAGTCAAATGCGGTTTTACCCAGGATAGGTCCCAGGAACTCAACCTGGGTATATATTTTTTCCTTGATCATTTTTCCCGGAGTTATAATGTGAACAGATAACACCCAGAAAAGATGAATTAAGATGGATAGTAAGATAGCGATCAGTAATCGTGTAGTATATATCATAAAATGCTACTGAGTAGTTGCTATATTGACCTGCTTTACGTTCTTTCGTCTGCAGATGTCCCAGATCTCAATAACTTTTCCGACATCCGCTTGCTTATCCGATCGTATAAGCAAAGGATGATCCTGTTTGGCCGCAAGGTCTATTCTTGAGATCAGTTCATCTTGAGTTACAGGCCGGTCATCAATAAAAACAAGGTTTTCGTCGGTTACCGTAACTATAAGCAGTTCACGCTGCAGGACTTCACTGGTAACCGCCTTGGGAAGGTTAACCTTTATTCCCGGCTGTAAAATAAAACTTGATGTCAGCATAAAGAAAATAAGCAGTAAAAATATAACGTCGATAAGGGGTGCGATATCAAGTCTTTCTTTTTCAATGGATATAGTTCGTTTAAACTTCATCTTCCTGCCTTTTTGTTACGAGTATATTAACAAGATCCGTGGCGCTTTTCTCCATTTCAAGTATAAATCCGTCCGCTTAGCTGACCAGAAATTTATACGCTACGAAAGTCGGTATTGCCAC
>CAYMTI010000324.1:0-1854 GCA_964393315.1 uncultured Planctomycetia bacterium | reverse complement strand
ACTCTTTCCTATTGTCCTGCACCATTTCGTTTTTCCGGTTTTGGTCTTTAACATCGCTTCAAAATCCACGGTTTGTCCGGTTTGAATAGATCTTTCGATTTTTTCCCGGACCATATCTCTGTACTCGGGCATATACCAGTTTATATGATCCTGATACCGCGTAAGAGGCTGCCCCTCCTCGATCTCCAAGATATCATAAACTCCTTTTGACCACTTAAACTTACCGCCGTGTTCCATATCTATTATCCATCTACCTATACCTGCAACATCCTCAAGGGTAGATAACAATTCCGTGTCTTCTAAACTATCATGATTTTTTCTATTTTGCCGTTCTTTCAAGTAGTACTTTAGAAAGAAAAACTTCAAGATATATCCATAAATTACGAATAAGATTATTACTATTGATATAAACGTGATATCTTTTACCGGCGCGGTTGTTTTCTGGATACTTGAGAAGAAAGTATGTTTAAGAAGAACATTTACAGCCCAGGCTAAAAAAGCCGCCATTAAGGATAAAAAAAATATCTTATACTTTATCTTTTTCATAGTCACCAGTGTATGAAATTCATTATGCCAAACGCCCGCGTGCGGTAAAATTTACTAAGATAGAAGCTTTACGCATCTAAATGAACAACTCCCTATCAAACTTTTTGTTGTAATAATTTAGGTACGGACTATTCCTTTCTCTAGAATGAATAGTCCGTACCTATATGAAGTATATACTATTATTATTAAGTGTCAAATAAATCGGTATAATAAGCTTTTTTAAAAGGATAATATATCAAAAGTTTTTCCAGGATGATATCCCCATCCCGTTTCTATACTATGAAAAGAATCTTGTATCAGGTAATGTAGAAGAGTATCAATAACTCTGGGATAAAATATTTTCTCATAAAAAAAAAGGAGCGGAAAACATCTTTGTTCCACGTCTTCCGCTCCCGAATAAAATATTCATCGCCGGCTTTTAAATAACCGTATACACTCAAAGCTAATTAGATCTATATAGCTTAAATATTATTGTACCCTTACAGTTTTTCCTTAGTTCTTTTTATTGTATGCTTTTGGTCTCCGTATCAATCGGCTATTTCTATCCGCTTCGGCTGTGCTTTTTCGGTTTTAGGGATCGTCACTTTTAATATTCCGTTCTCATATTTAGCTGTTATACCTTCTGCCTCAGTCTCTTCCCCGAGTATAAAGGTCCTGGAATACTCATAATTACACCTTTCCCTGTAAACCGGCTCGTATCCCCGGGGTACATCGCATTTATTATAAGCTCCTTTTATCGTAAGCCTATCCTCTTTTACCTCCAGAGAAACGTCTTCTTTCTTCAAGCCGCTCATTTCAGCCTCTATGACAACGTCTTTTCCGGTTTCCCGGATATTTACAACAGGTGCTATTATTTTCGGAGCATATTTCGATCCAGACATATCACCCCTCCTTCTAGTATATTTTTGGCTCCCTTTATTCTATATCCACTTTTATCTGCTTCGGTTTTTGTTCTTCCTTTTTGGCAAGTATTATTTCCAGAACTCCATCCCGGTAAGAAGCCTTGACCTTAGTTTCATCTACTTCCGCGGGAAGCGTCATAACCCTGTTGAACGTCCCGTAAAAACGTTCCGTTTTTACCCGACCTTCTTCTCCGGATTCTTTTTCTGTTTTTTTCTCACCTTTGATCGTAATAATATCCCCGTGCTCCGAAACATTTATATCTTCCTTTTTCATGCCTGGTAGATCGACCTTTACCATTACATTATCTTTTGACTCAAAAATGTCCACGGACGGACTCCAGGCCACCTCCATCAGGCCCATATTTCTAGCGGGCCACCTCCACAGAGATAGATAAAAAAGCTTGTT
>CAYMTI010000323.1:0-1863 GCA_964393315.1 uncultured Planctomycetia bacterium | reverse complement strand
TCTCGATCCTCCACTAACAGATCCCTGAACTCTCGCTTTGCCGGGACAAAACGCTTTGGACAGGCATTAGCCACTTTGATCTTACGCCAGTTAATAATATTTAGATCTTTGTCATTTACGGCGCTCTCTCCCAAACAGGTCATAATAGCTTTGGTCATAATATCATGAGTAAATAAGACCACTACAACTTTTTTCCCTCCATTTGACGCTTTCCTTTCCGCTACTATTTTTTTTAATTCGGATAATCCTGCTTTTGCGCGAGTTAAAGTATCAATGAAACTTTCTGCTTCCTCACTAATCCCCGCTTTTTTAGGCGGAGCTATAAACGCGTTCAGGCGTTTTCTAAATTGATAAAGATATTTCCGGGCGGCATTTCCTTTAAAATTATGCATGGCCGAAGAAAATATGCCTAATGCCATTTCATCAAAAAGCGCCATTTCTGATATTTCCGCATTTGTAAGCCGCGCAAACGGAATAGCTGTATTCAGGGTCCTTTTCATAGAACTGCTTATAACTAAAAGTTCAGCTCCGTTTTTGATCTTTGGCATAACCTGTTCATATAATATTTTTGCCGCAAGTTCAGCCTGTCTTTCTCCTCTGGGTGTTAAATCATTTCTATGTTCTACCGTTACTCTCCCTCTGTTCGCATATGTTTCAGCGTGCCTTTCAACATAAAACTCAACCCCATCAATATCTAAAGAGACTACAGGCTCTATCCCCGCATAGCGGATCTGTCCCGTAGCCCTATTAAGAAGAATTTTGCCATCAAGATCGTCTATAGGGTCCCATAAGTCAAAGACCTCATACATATCCGGGTTTTCAACAGGAAACTTTATTTGCAAAACAGCACCGTCCTTTTCATCTTTAAACAGATCTTTTCTTTCCAGCAGATTTACGCTTGCTTCCGGGTGGATCTTCTGCGCATATCTCTTTATAGCTTTTAACCCCAGTCCTTTCCCTCCTATGCGTTCTTTTCCCTTTTCCCTATTGTTCCTTTTTTGAGAAGAAGACTCACTACCCTGTAGAGAAACACCGTTGTTAACAATACTGATAACTATCTGCCCCGTCTCCCTATGAACATAAAAAAGCAAATTAAGCGGTTCTTTCTCATATTCAGCTTGTAAATACCCATCCGCGGCATTTTCCGCGGCATGTATAAATATACTTTTTAATTTTTTGCGGAATTCCATTCTTTTTTTTGAGTTATTGACTAGTAATTTCTTTTCCCTGACGCCGATATTTACCGTCTCATCGGGAACTCCCGACAGAAGAGCTATTACCTTCTGTTCCACAGCGTCTGCTCTGCTGTCAAAATCCTGGTAAATCTTTCTTAAAACTTTAGGTTTTTTATCTCCGGAAATGAGCTCCCTGACTTCCGAACGGGTATAGGAAAGTTGCGCTACCGGAACAAGATCAGAAATTACAGTAGATCTTTTACTTGATTCTGTTACTGTTTTTGTTCCGTGCCCAAGCCGCTTAAAATGGTCTTTTATTAAGTTTTTCAGACCGGTATCGCTTAATCCTATGTTCGCGGCTCTTTCTTTAAGAAGTTTAAAATAAAGTTTTTCTGCTTTTTCCCGAAAATTTTTCTGTCTCTCGATAAAACCCGCTTTATTCTCGGTCAGTACATACTGCCCTTCGATTTTATCGATATCTATTATCGTGTTGAAAACAGATTGAGGAGACAATAAGGATCTATTTAATACCGCAGCCTGACTGCTCCCCTGGAAAGAAATAGATAAAATTATCTGGAAGATACCCGCGCATCTTAATATTTTTCTCTTGCATATACTCATAGTTTAAGGGGTCGGTAGATTCAAATTTCTAATGCAACACTTCCGCAAATTTCTCATGAGGGGTACG
>CAYMTI010000322.1:0-1877 GCA_964393315.1 uncultured Planctomycetia bacterium | reverse complement strand
CAAGAATACTTGGTGTTAAAGTTGTGGAATCTCCTTTTTCTTCTTCAATAACCCCTGCTCCCAATTCGCGAAGAACTTCATCTACGTCTTCTGCGCCTACCGCGGAATGTTTCCAGAAAATGATATTCTCTCCGGCAAGCCCGTTTTTCGGAAAAGAGTTAATATATCTATCCCGATATTGCTGCCGAACTTCTTCTTCATTAAGCGCTATATCATAAGTTTGAGCTTCTTTGAACATGCCGTTTTCATCAAAAAGAGACTCTTTCCACGACTCAGCTTTCTCTTCATCTCTAGCGATCTTAACGTTATCAAGGATCGGCTTTTCATGTTTTTTAAGCACCTCTTCACCATCTCTCATATAATACTTGATCCCGTTCATATCAAATGGAATATGACTGCCTGTAACAACTATGGAAAAACTGTTCATCTTATTTCCCCTTACGGCAGCAGCCGGAGAAGCGACCTTTCCACCAAAATCGATATTAACTGGATACCCCATGGCCCAAGCTTCATCTTCAACCGCTCTGGCTACCGCCTCCATTATCCTCGGCGTACTGGGCCTTAAATCGCCGAAAATGCTTATTGTATCTTCGGGATTAAGTAAGTCTTGATCGGCCAGAAACTTAATATACCCCCGGGTGTTTATATATACTTCCATATCGGTCATTTCCCTGACTACAGACCTTAGTCCGCTGGTTCCGAACTTAAACGGCTGTTTAGTCTCCAGATTTTCCACTCTGTTCTGAACCGGTACGGCTTTGTACAGATCCGGGCCGACTTCCACGTAATCTCCTTTTTCTTCATCGAACGCAAGATCTCTTACCCTGTCTATACCCCCTAATGTATCTTTTCGCACGTCAGTCATCATAGTCCCTTCCTGCGTAAATAGTACGCTATCAACAGACACCAGATCATCAAGTTCTTTCTGGGCAATAACCTTGTGAACTCCGAAAGCCTCGGCATAACTGTCAACCGTAAAAGCATCAACGTCGCCAAATACAAGAAGCCTGTGAGCGACGATCTGCCTTGCCTTCGACAGAGATATTTCCCTCGCCGTGCTGAGAACTTCGGCCCGCGGGGCGTAATTAACCGGCCTGGAGGAATCAATCACCGCTTGTTCTTTCTTCATCAACTCAGCCGCTTCATTTCCTTTTATCTCCATAACATCTTCGATGCTTACTCCCTGGTTAAGCGCGTGTATCTGAGCGTACTTATAGGTATTGTCGAAAACATACGCGCCTGTTTTACCGTCAGGCCCTTTCTTGAAATCCCACTCTCCGTCACGGCCTATCATAGTCCTCATTTCTATCCTGCCAAGTTCAGGATGAAAAATATTGGCCAATACCTGCCCCTCCCGTAAAGAAGCTCTTTCCTGAACGGCATTATATACCATACCGCCAAAATTCTTCAAACTGATTATAGTGCTGCCTATTACGACAGCATCCTCGGCTTCGACATGCGAAAGCGTACTGTTTATAACAACTGAATTTTTTAGATACCCGCTCTTTATGGTCGAATTTTCTATCACTGAATTCGTAACATCAACATCTTTCGCTATAACGGAATCTGCAGATATCCATCCCCGTGAATCAATACCGACAGAGGCCAAAAGAAGTTCTATTGCCTGAGTATCGGATGTGACATCCATATTATCTTTAGCCCATTTCAGAAGACCGCTGAGATCTTTGCCGTCAAAAGCTTCGATCGGCGTATAAAAATCATCCACAGTGATATCGCCCGGGGCCAAAGATAACTCCTCTGTCATTTTCTGAATAAGAACCTTTTTATCCGCCACGGACTTGTTATCCCATGACCATAATCCCGCGGGTTTACTGCCCCAGATTTCTTTCCCGGAATTCTTATAACTGTTTATGATA
>CAYMTI010000321.1:0-1888 GCA_964393315.1 uncultured Planctomycetia bacterium | reverse complement strand
AAGTTTTAGATGATCTCAGAGGCAAAATATCGATACTAGAGAAAAATAAAGCGCTTACTATAATGTCGCTTAGAAGGTTTACCCTGAAAGAGCTGATAATAAGGGATGAGTTCATAAAAAGTGCCGGAGCGGCAAAACCGGCGGCGGCAATAATGAAAGAAAACACGGAGAAGTTCGAAAAGAGGATGGCTGAAAAAGGTATAAAAAATGAAGAGTTGGAGAAAACCGTTAAGCTAAGGCTCGAGGAAATGTCAACGGGCATAGAAAAAATAGAGGGAATAGATGCGGACGCGTACAGGCAGCTGGAAGATGTACGGGAAATGAGACGGAAAGCGGAAGAAGAATATGATAGAGCGAAGAGAATGCTGGCTGATACGAAAAAAGAAGTGGAAGAAAAAGAAGAAGAAGTGGAAAGGGACAAGAAAAAACTGGAAGAGTTTAATGAAAATAGATTGGGAAGTGTCGAGAGTAAAGAGGAAAAAGAATCGGTGCTTGTTGAAATGGAAAGAGAGGCGACTGAAGCTGAGGCGGAGCTTGAATCTATTAAAGAATCATACCTGTATGCCGAAAAGATGGAAGGAAAAACCCGGGAAGAATATAAGCATGCGGAAACGGAAGCGGAAGAAGCCATAAAGGTTTATGAAGGGTCAGTAAGAGAAACAAAGCAGTTATTGAGCGACGGGGTGAGAGGGAAGATATTTGACGGTATGTTTCAATATTTAAGTGAATCGGATATTACAAAAAAGTCCGAACTATCCGAACTGAGCGTGGACGAATTGAACTTATATCACGCTACCAAGGAAAAGATGACAGAGGAAATAGAAAAAAAGATATCAGATTTAAAGGAAGAACAAAAGGTCAGGCGGCAGGAAGCGGAACGGAGACTATCCGTAAAAACGAAAGAACTAAAGGTCCTTGAGCTTAATATGGAGTTAAAGGAAAAAGTAAAAGAGAACGAAAATAAGATAAAGTCTTTATCCGACAGGATCGAGGCTATGGAAAACAAAAGCCCCGAAGATGCCGCGAGAATGATCGAATACGAAAAGCCATTACTCGAAAAGGAAGAAAAAGAAATATTAGATGTGAGAGATGAGCTTAACGGCATAAAAACGGTGCTGGAAAATATATCGGGTAAAACAGAGACAGAAGATAAGGATCTTAACGTGCTCCTTGCCGATTTAGATAAAATGGTAGAAGAAAGGGATAGTATAGCTGCTGAAATAGAGGGCCTTAACAGCCGTATAGAAGAGTTAGGAAAAGATTTAGAAGAAAAACGCGGCGGGGTGAAAGAAGCTGCCCGGAAAGTTGACGAGCTTTCTCAGGAAAAAGATACCTTATCCCTGAAGCAGGAGACCGCTACGGTAGAAAAAGAAAATCTTGAAAAACAATTGCTTCATAAAGACGAACAGATCGGAGAAATAAAGGGAAGGCTTGAAAAGGCGGAAGAATCCCGTAAGCGTATAGATATTTATACCGGTGCGGAAGGCTTCGCGGTGAAAGCGAAAGAAGCTCTGGAAAGAGCCAAGGTGGCGGCTGAGAATGAACGACAAAGAAAAGAACTGGAATTTTTATCCGCGGCGGATCAAGAAGCTTTACTGAACGCAAAAATGAATAAGGATGACGCGGAAAAAACTTTTGATGATATTAAAAGGAGAATAGAAGAGGAAAGTTCCTTACTGAAAGAGATAACTTCGGGTATAGCCGAAAAAGAAGAAACTCGAAAAAAACTGACTCAGGAGCTGGAGCTTTCGCAAAGCCTTTTGGCTGCCAAAGAAAAAGAACTCGAGAGACAGGGGAAAGAAGTTTCCGAGGCCGGGGAAAAACTGGAAAAGATCAAAAAGGACGAGGCGGAACTTAAGGGTAAGGCCTTGGGCATAGAAGATATAGA
>CAYMTI010000320.1:0-1908 GCA_964393315.1 uncultured Planctomycetia bacterium | reverse complement strand
CCCCGGGCAGATAAAAAACAGCTAAACCGGCGGCAATAGGAGATATGATCCCTCTCTCAATATTCAAGAGTATGGCCATATAAGATAGAGCAAGCGCCGTAGAATAAAGTATATAGCTATTTTTTTTTCCAAAAAGGGAAGCAAGATTATACTTGGCGGCTTTTATATCCGTCTCCGCATCAGGAACTTCATTACACACTATTACCGCTACGATCATAAAAGATACCGGTAAGGCCGCGAAAAAAGAAGGAATTGTAAATTTGCCGGCAAAAAGATAAAAGCTTGCCATGACCATAAATATGCCGAAAAGAAAAAAAATATCCAGCTCACCCAGCCTCCTGTACGCCAATCGTAACGGAGGAGCAGTATACCCCACCGTTAATATGCCCGCTAAAATCATCATTATCAGGAATACAGGATCTTTTGTGAGAAAAAATATTGTCAGCCCGCAGATCAAAGAACATGAAAGAAAACCGGACGCCAAAGATAAAACTCGCCCGGCGCTGACCTGACCTTCTTTTAACATGCCCGATCCGCCGGAAAAGGGGCTTTTTCTGATAACCCTGGCATCCGCGCCGTTTTTATGGTCAAAATAATCGTTAAAAAGGTTACCGGCAAGATGCCCCGAAATTACGCCTGAAAGCCCGACTACAAATATAAACGGAGACAATACCTCTCCCTGACGGAAAGCCAGCACCGCGCCGGTAAAAAATGGCACGATACTTGCCGGAAGAAAATTAATTCTTGTAACTTTTAAAAACAGGTTCAGTCTCATGCATCCTCAAGGATCTTTTAAAGAATAAAGAATTACGGCACCGTTTTCAAATATACAATCTTTCCGGACACTTTACTTGAATAAAGCATCCATAATATCCTGCATATTAGTTATTATAAACCCAACATGGGAACGTGTTAAGATATAAATGTCTGATTTACAACGATACGCATAATAAGGTATTCTACGAAGCGGCTTCGGGTTCTTGTTATGTTTTTGGGCGAGATCTGAACCCGCTAAGTTTAATCGTTTGCGGGGTCTCCTTTGTTCTTGGGAAAAAGATACTTCCCGGAATAAATTTGTGAAGACTGCAGGATCTTTTATCACCCATCACCTATTTGAGCCATCCTTTGATCTCCTCGACCGCGGGCAATTTCCCGGATGCCTTAACTTCCCCGCAAATTACCAGTGCCGGGGTTAACATTACACCGTATTTTGATATATCTTTTAGGTCAGTAACTTTAATGATCTCAGCTTCGATCCTTTCTTCTTGCACGGCTTTCTTAACAATATCATAAAGTTTTTTACATTTGGGGCATCCTGTACCCAATATTTCTATTCTCATTTTATCCTCCTATCAAGATATAATAATCCCGAACAATACTCCGCTTATTGTCGCCATAATTACAACAAGGCTGACATAAATAACGGTTTTCCTTGTACCTAACACTCCTCGGATCACAAGCATATTGGGAAGGCTTAATGCGGGACCGGCTAAAAGCAATGCTAACGCAGGGCCTTTCCCCATCCCTGAACCGATCAATCCCTGTAATATAGGAACCTCCGTAAGAGTTGCGAAATACATAAAAGCGCCGACTATAGCCGCGAAAAAGTTGGATAGCAGCGAGTTCCCTCCGACAGCTTTAGCGATGATCCATGAAGGGATAAAACCCTCATGGCCCGGCCGGCCGAGAAGCAGACCTGCTACTAAAACTCCGCCAAAGAGCAAAGGCATGATCTGTTTTGCAAACCCCCATGAAGCTAAAGTCCATTCTTTGAGCTCGTCTTTTCTAAACCATCTTCTCAGCATAATCCCTGTCATACCAAGAAATCCTGCCGCCAAATACCATTTAGCGGCAAATATAAACGGCCATAATCCGCTTTCTCCTTCTTGGGGTTTGGCCCAGTTGGCA
>CAYMTI010000319.1:0-1923 GCA_964393315.1 uncultured Planctomycetia bacterium | reverse complement strand
GGGGAGGATCGTATCGTAATATGCGAAAAATGCGGATATTCGGCCAGTACGGAAGTAGCTCCCGCGGTGAATAGTATCTCGAGAAGAAAAAATGAACCCGCAAGGATCGAGGTAGTTGATACTCCCGGGGTGACAAGCGTGGAAGATGTCAGCAGGACTCTTAATGCCGGGCAGGATGATATAATCAAGACCATGATATATGCCGCGGATGAGGAAGCTGTCGCGGTACTGGTAAGAGGGGATCATGAAGTAAATGAGGTTAAACTCAAGAATTATCTTAAGGCCGTTTCGCTTGATCTGGCTGACAAGAAAAAGATCCGGGAGGTTACCGGCGGTCCTGCCGGATTTTCAGGGCCCGTGGGCCTAGAGGGGGTAAAGCTCATAGCGGATCTTTCCGTGGAAAATATGGTTAACGCGGTGGCAGGAGCAAACGAAGAGGATAAACATATTAAAAATGTTAATCCGGGAAGAGATTTTTTTCCCGCTGAATATGTTGACCTCAGGAATGTTACGGATAAAGACCCCTGTCCTAAATGTTCCGGTAAGATCGAGTTGAAATACGCTATAGAAGTAGGGCATACGTTTAAACTCGGTAAAAAATATTCCGAAAAATTGGGGGCCGCCGTCCTGGATAAGGAGGGAAAACAAAAAACGCTGATCATGGGCTGTTATGGAATAGGCGTTAACAGAATACTGGCTTCCCGGATCGAGACAGAGCACGATAAGGACGGTATGATCTGGCCTGTTTCTATCGCTCCTTACGAGGCCGTGGTTATACCCGTAAAAAAGGATGATCCGGATCTTTTCAGGGAATCAAAAAGGATATATGAGGAAGCGAAAGCGAAAGGGATGGATATGCTACTGGACGACAGAGATAAATCCCCCGGGGTCAAATTTAAGGACGCGGACCTTGTAGGTTTTCCTCTGCAGGTAGTTGTTGGGAGTAAAAGCCTTAATAAAGGTATGGTAGAAGTGAAGAACAGAAAAACGGGTGAAAAAGAACTGATCGATAAGGAAAAAGTTGTAAGCTATATAGAAGAGTATGTAAAAAGGAATAAGCAAAAAGATTGAATATGAAAAAGATCAAAGTGTTGTTTGTTTGCGTACACAATTCCGCGAGAAGCCAGATGGCCGAGGCGTTTTTGAACGCTTTTGCCCCGGAGAGGTTTATCGCTGAAAGTGCCGGGATAGAACCCGGGGAGCTTAACGCTTTAGCCGTGAGATCTATGCTCGATGAAGGTATCGATATTTCTGATAATAGTACCAAAAGTGTAGATGATATGCTTGATGCCGGCAAAGAATATGATCATATAATAACGGTTTGTGACGGCGCAAACGCGGAAAAATGCCCTGTTTTCCCGGGAGAGGGAAAACAGCTCCACTGGGAATTCGATGACCCTTCTTCTTTGTCCGGCGGCGAAGAAGAAAGACTGCGAGGAACGCGTATTATCATGGGACAGATCAAGAACCGTATCGAGGAGTGGGTGAAAACACTGGAATAGCCCGGGGGAGGCCTTTAGAACCATGACCAGTATAGACGATAGAAAAGGGATCAAGATAATCAGGATCTCGGGTGATTTTAATATGGAAACTACTCCTGATCTCCAGAAGCTCTGTAATGAAGCGACTTTTGATAGTAGTACCAGAGCGGTGCTTATTGATTTTGAAAAAGTAGAGCATGTGGATTCCGCTCCTTTCGCGTGTATGATCAATTTTATGAAAGAGCATATGTCAAAAGATCTGTCTATCGGAATAATAAACATTCAAAAAGAGAACCGGGATCTTTTGGAAATATTAAAGCTGGTTAAAGTTATAAAGATATATAATAGCGAGCAGGAGGCAATAGATGTGTTGTCTGTTTAACGTAGGGTTAGCTTGTCTTGTTAAATGATTTAATATCTCATTATTTAAAAAATACAAGGG
>CAYMTI010000318.1:0-1943 GCA_964393315.1 uncultured Planctomycetia bacterium | reverse complement strand
AAGTCACAGTTTCAGGTAATGCCGGGTTTAATTGCGTATCCATAAGGGAACATATAAAAAATGATACCTTGAGAGCCTGTTGCGCGTACCGTAAGTTAAAAAAGAGACAACTTTGATAGATAAAATAAAATAAGGATTTTATCCTATATTTTTATAGAAATCTTAACAAGATTCTTATGAAAATATAGTTTCTACTCTGCGTTATTCAGTATCAAATAAAAAACATGAAAAGGAAAGATATATGCGTAAAACTTTTAATGCGACGGATGAAGAAATATTTGAGTATCATGTTGGTGGTAAAATAGGGACAGAGCTAAAAAAAGATCTTAAAGATCAGAAGGATCTAAGTATAGCTTATACCCCCGGTGTTTCCAAAGTGTGTGAGGCAATACAAAAAAATGATGAGCTTGCGTATTCTTATACCTCAAAAGGTAATGTTGTAGCGGTTGTGACTGACGGGACTGCCGTTTTGGGACTTGGTAATATCGGGACCAGGGCTTCTTTACCTGTTATGGAAGGGAAAGCAGTTCTATTCAAGGCGTTTGCCGGAGTAGATGCATGGCCTGTTACGATAGAAGCCGTGAATAAATCGAATAGTAAAACGGATATTGACAAGTTCGTGGAAATAGTTTCCTGTATCTGCGGTAATTACGGGGGGGTGAATCTTGAGGATATAGCCTCTCCGGCATGTTTCGAAATAGAGGACAGACTTGATTCTATGCTGAATATCCCAGTGTTTCATGACGATCAATGGGGCACTGCTATAATTACTCTAGCTGCGTTCAAGAATTACTGTCTGATAACAGGAAAGCAACCCGGGAAAATTTCTGTGGTTATAAACGGAGCAGGTGCCGCGGGTCTGCGTATAGCACAGATGCTCAAGACTGAAGGTCTCGGAGAGTGTTTAATATGTGACAGTAAAGGTGTCTTGCGCGCGGATAGAGACGATCTTAATATTAAAAAAAGAGAACATGCCGTAGATACAAAAAAAACAACACTTTCAGATGCCATAAAGGGAGCTGATGTTTTTGTAGGGGTTTCTGTGGGGGGATGTGTTTCAAAGGATATGATATTATCTATGAATGATTATCCTGGTATTTTCGCTATGGCTAATCCTGTTCCCGAAATATTGCCAGAAGAAGTATCTGAATGCATGAAAGGACAAAGGTACATAATGGCTACAGGAAGAAGTGATTATCCAAACCAGGTAAATAATGTTTTGGGGTTTCCCTTTATTTTCAGGGGGGCGTTGGATGTAAGAGCGGAAAAAATAACTATGGGTATGAAAATAGCGGCAAGTGAGGCTCTGGCGGATCTGGCCAGGGAGGAAAATATACCAGAAGTAGTAAGAAAAGCTTATAATAAAGATTTCGTTTTCGGTCCGGACTATATTATACCAACACCTTTTGACCCGAGGATAAAAGACTGGGAATCAAAGGCAGTTGCTCAAGCAGCGTTAAGAGATGGTGTAGCTAATATATACAATTTGAAGATGTAGCGATTTGATAAATAATATAATATACCGTATATATGTAGGCTTGAATAAAAACTTTTTAATAGTTTACTTCAAAATATATTTAAATCCGTTGATTAACATTATGCATTGAGCTGTTAATGACATAATATGTTACAGAAGAAGAACTTATTGCTATATATTTGGTTTTATTGACTTTTTTTTGGAATAACTACATTTTTAGGTTCAATTACTGTTCAAAATAGAATAATCCCTTCGATTTATTCCAGATCATTTACGTTTATTTGATTTTATTTTAATAACTTCTTTCATTTTGATAGTATTAGGCGCTTGTTCGTTAGAAAGAAAAAAGTTATATATAAATTTACTAATTTTTTCATTGTATATAATACTGTTGAAATCCTTTATTTATATAGTGTTATTACATTTGTATGACTAGATATCCTTTCCACTAACGAATGGCTTATTG
>CAYMTI010000317.1:0-1944 GCA_964393315.1 uncultured Planctomycetia bacterium | reverse complement strand
TCCCTGAGCGCCATTGATATCAATGACCTGAGTTCGAAATCAATACGTCCGGCGGAAACTTTGTCATATGAATCAATGATAGGGTTAAAGATACTCTGCACCTGCAGATCGAAAGACTGCGGCACATCCGTAAAGTGATTCGGCAATGACCACGCAACGCTGTATACCGTAAAAAAGAACAGTAACAGCACAGCAGATACCTTGTATATAATCTTATTTCTTAACATTATTATATAATTTGGTTAAGTTAAAACATTCTTAGATATTTCACCATATAATAACAGATAATAACTGTTAAATCAATATAAATTCAGAAAAGAGAAAAGAGTTTATTTCTGAACGTGTTTTAATACGATTTAACAGAATATAAAAATATAAACGGCTATTAGGAAATCTGCTTCGAAGGGATATCCCCCGCTCGGGATAAACTGTAACTATGACATAAAAAGTTCTCTACCGGACGGCTATAAAAAAATTTACCCTCTCTTTATCATCAATGCTGATAATTTTTCTATTCTTCCCGGGTATACCAAGATGATCCTTAATTTTTTCTACAAGAGTTGTCGGCCCATCGGATTTATCATAAAAACCATCCGCTTCCGGTGCTGCCTTTTTTTGCTCGTCAACGGGATATACACTGGACACCATAACTTTGCATTCCTTATGAAAGGCTCTCATCACCTGGAACAGCTCTTCCCCCCTTATTCCGGGCATATCCAAATCTAAAAGTACCAAAGCTATTTTTTGATGCAGAAGAATTTCCCTGGCTTCCACGGCAGCATCCGCCTCAAAGGGTATAAACCCTTCTTTTGCCAATATTTGTTTGTATACATTCCTTATCTATTTATTATCATCTACAATAAGAATGCTTTTCTTCATATAATCCCTCCCTCATAAAAAACTCTACGCAAAAGCTTTATCCTTCTTATCCTGATCAGGATAATAGCATTTTTATTATAAAAATAGAGTTAAAATCAAATTAGAATTTCTTTATTTTTGAGAAGGTTGTTTAATACTGCTAAAAAGGACCTTTTGACGGGAAAGGCTCGAAATCGGACATTAGCGGTTTAACAAAAGGAATCAACTGCCGGAAAATAAAAAGCCCTCTCAAGTTTTATCCCGAAAGGGCTTTATAGTCAAGTCCCGCGCCGGACGAGAACCGCCTTGGCATATAGGATTATTCAATCTATGTTATTTAACAGATCTCAAACGATCAAAATTGATGTTTATAATACTTTATGTCTTATTTATGCCTCAAACCGAGATATATTTTATTTTTTAAAAGCGGCATCAATTCGGCCGCGCACTTTTATAATTAACTTGAAAAGCTTTTAGTGAAGTAGTTTTTGGGGCAATTGTTCTTCGGCTGCTTTTAACTTAGCCGCAAAATCACTTTTTTTGAATTCCGAACGCCACTTTTTAAGAAGTATCCATCCGCCAAAACGGACTATCGACTGTCTCCATGACCTGTACCATTTTCTCCATCCAGCCTTAATTCTGGTCGGATAAAAAAGTATATACGGGAAAAGTAAAATATTCATTCCCACCATGAACATATTCTTAAACCTGAACATCCCGCCCATTATTCTCATTGTTGCCTGTTGCATTTCTTCTGATGTCAAAGGATCATCGGGGTGAAAAATCGGGAAATTGCCATCATAATATTCCCATCCCACATCACTTAAGTCGTATACTCTTCCCTCTTTTTTAAGCCGTTCTCTTAATTCGGTCCCCGGCAAAGGGATGGGCAACATGATCTGAACTGTATCCAGCCGGGATTTTTTTATAAACTGCCTGAACCGTTTAATCCTTTCTTTTGTATCCATCCGAAAAGTTTCGCCGTCCTTCATGGGATATCCAAAAATGAACATACCGTGTATCAGGAATCCATCTTTTTGGAATTTTCTTGTAAGATCCAGCATATCCTCGGGCCTAAGCTGTTTA
>CAYMTI010000316.1:0-1990 GCA_964393315.1 uncultured Planctomycetia bacterium | reverse complement strand
ACATGTTATACAATGTAAAAACTCATATATCTCTTTATAATCAAACGGCATAAGCTAAAATAAAAAACAGGAAGCACTGTATTCCTATGAATAAAAAATACCCAGTTCTGATCTCAATAGCCCTAGCGGCGGGGATACTAGTATCTAATACCTGCTATGCTTTTTGGATATGGACTCCCAAGGAAAAAACTATAGTGAATCCCAAGTTCGTGGTAAAGGATACGCCTCAGGAACAATTTGAGTGGGCTATGAAGTTTTACCGGTCCGGAGATTTTAAACGCGCCGCGGATGAGTTTATCAGGCTCACTAAATATTATCCTGACGCGGAAGAAGCCCCCGAAGCGCAGTATTTCGCGGGAAGGTCTTTTGAGGAGGAGGGAAAATACTATTTCGCTTTTTTGAATTATCAGAAGACCGTGGATAATTATCCCTATACGAAAAGACTGGAGGAAATAAATGAACGGGAGTTCAATATAGGTAAAATAATGCAGTCGGAAGAAAGCCCCAAGCTTATGGACCTGGAGTTGTCACTAGCGCTGGATCGGTCCATAACTATATTTAACAAAGTTGTGGATAATAGTCCGTTCGGACCTTACTCTGATAAAGCGCTTTTTCAACTCGCGATATCGGCCAGAAAACTTCACAGATATCCCGATGCTATAGACGCGTATGACCGGATAATAAACGATTATCCCGATAGCAAACTTGTGCCGGAAGCCAGGTATGAGCTTGCTTATACCAGGTATGAAGCTTCGTTGTCCCCGGAATATGATCAGGAAAGTACAGACAAGGCTTTGCGGGAGTTTAAACAGATATCGGAAAACACGCCTGTTCCTTCAGTATCTAAAGAAGCGGAATCGGTTCTTGATGAACTACGGGAGAAAAAGGCCGATAGTATGATGAAAATAGCCGAGTTCTATGAGAGAAGGAAAAAATATGGGAGTGCTGTTATTTACTATAAAGATATAATTGGTAAGTTCCCTGATACAGCGGCGGCCGATACCGCCAGAGGAAGGGTTCAAAAACTAAAAGGAAAGATCAAAAAATGAAAAAGTTCAAAATTCTGACCATTATTTTTGCTCTGTTCTTATTTGTTTCGGGGTGCGGATATTCCACTAGATCCATGCTGCCCGAGGGATTGGATACGATATACGTGGATAATTTTGCCAATGAGATAGAGTTTTCCGGCGAGATATCCGATAGAAGATCAACATATAGTTATCGCCCCGGTCTCGAAGTTGATATTACCAGGGCGCTTATAGACGGGTTCATACGGGACAGGCATTTGAAAATAGACCACAGAAATAAAGCAAAACTTACACTTGAAGGGGCCCTGGTAGATTACAGACAATATCCTTTAAGTTATGATAAAGGCGATAGTGTTGTCGAACTTAGGATACAGATAACGGTCGATATTACTCTGGTGAACAATGTTACGGGCAAAACTATGTGGAGAGAGAAAAATTTTGTGGGTGAATCGACCTATAATATCACCGGTCCTAATGCCATAACGGAAGCCGAGGCATCGAGAAAGGCTGTTTATGATCTTGCTCAGAGAATAGTTGAGCTGGTCGTAGAAGCCTGGTAGGCGGGTGTTTCCGAGCCTAAAAGGGATATCGGGCCCAAGTCCGGATCTTTTTGATATTTGATCTTTCCACGTATGTTCCCTGACGAAAAATAAAAAGAAAAAATAACATCAATCTCTCTTAAAATGAATAATTATCTTATAATCGGTAACAATGAGAATATAAGAAAAACGGAGAAATTGTAGGTAGTATGCTCCAACTTAACATTGAAAAAATAATTTCTTTAAGTCCAGATATAACAATTGCTTCTGAGGAGGGAAACCGTAAAGAAAATATAATGAAACTGGAACAACTTGGAATTAAAACATATATATTACCCCAGCTTTTTTCCATTTCTGACATTTTTAGAAATTTTATGAAGATTGCTGAAATAATTGGAAGAAAAGAAGAAGGGAAAAGAATAA
>CAYMTI010000315.1:0-1991 GCA_964393315.1 uncultured Planctomycetia bacterium | reverse complement strand
TCATAGGCCAGGAGCGAAGACGGCAGAAAATTCTAACAGGATGACAGCCCTTTTAAGTACCCCTCTGAGAAAGAAGAATATTGTATGTTCGAAGCGCAGGGTGTGGCGGATCCCCGGATAACTTTTCTGGAGGATGAATATTACATTGTTTATACCGCGCTTTCAAGATACGGACAGAGATTGGGGCTTGCGAGAACAAAGGATTTCACGGGAATAGAAAGATTAGGCTTCATCTCGGAACCGGACAATCATAATGGGGCGCTTTTTCCAAAAAAATTCGGTGATTATTATGTTCGTCTTGAACGGCCTAAAGAAAGAGGCAATATCTGGATCTCGTATTCAAAGGATCTTTTCTACTGGGGGAGATCTGAAAAATTGATGTCTCCCCGCGGAGGAGGTTTCTGGGACTGTGACAGAATAGGTACGAGTGTGCCCCCGATAGAGATAGCCGAAGGATGGCTTTTAATATATTATGGGGTCAAGGTTACTTCGACAGGTCCTATTTTCAGGCTGGGAGCAGCTATTCTTCACAGGGATGTACCGTCAAGGGTAATAGCAAGAAGTGATGTGCCGATACTTTCTCCGAGAGAATACTATGAACGAGTAGGAGATTCAACGAATATGATATTTTCTTCGGGTGCTATCCTGGAAGAGGATAAGGATTCGCTTAAGATATATTATGGGGGAGCTAACATGGGCATAAATCTGGGTACGGTATCCATAAAGCAGATAGTAAAAAATTGTTTCGAGGGATAGTATATGGAAAAAAGACGGCAACGTGATATTTTGACCAGATCGATCATCGATAATCCTATCATAACGCTTGAGGATATACCGTACAGGTGCAATACGGTTTTTAACGGAGCTGTGGTAAAGTTCAACGGGAAATATATAATGCTCTTGAGGGTGGAAAACCTTCAGGGGTATTCGGTGATATTGAAAGCTGAAAGTGAGGACGGGCGAAGATTCCATATAGAAGAGAAGCCGTGCATGGAGCCGTCAAAGATCGAACCTTACAGTATATATGAGGAAAGAGGGCTTGAAGATCCCCGGATAACTTATCTTGAAGGAGAATATTACATCATGTATACTGCAGTATCCCGTTATGGAGCCCGGATAGCTCTCGCCAAAACCGAAGATTTTGTTCATTTTAAAAGAATATCGATAGTTTCGGGACCGGGAAATAAGGATGGAGTGTTGTTCCCCCGAAAAATAAAAGATAAATATGTAAGATTTGATCGGCCGATAGGGGAAGGTATCGGAAATATATGGCTTTCATATTCTGATGATCTTGTTTTCTGGGGAGACACTCAGCTTGTCGCGGAGATACGCAGAGGGTACTGGGATTCTTTTCGTATAGGAGCCAGTGTCCCGCCTATAGAAACGAAAAAAGGCTGGTTGGAGATATATCACGGGGTCAAGATGATGTCATGCGGTCCTATTTATCGTTTGGGTGTTTTCCTGACGGAGCTTAATGACCCCGCTAAAATAATAGGTAGAGCGGATATTCCTATCCTGTCACCGCGAGAGAAATTTGAACGCATAGGGGATGTTAATAACGTTGTCTTTTCTTGCGGCGCCGTAGTTGAAGATACCGGGGAGATAGATGTATACTACGGCGCCGCGGATACCAGTATATGTTTAGCCAAAGGATCTGTTCAGGATCTTGTGGACTGCTGTCTGGGCAAAATAAAATAATATATTCTTCTCTTTCCGGCATATCTGAGAAAACCCTTTTAATTCGAAATCACTCTGTTTCTTTGCTTTCTCTTAACGCAAATTTTAACACTTGTTTTTATTAAATTTATGTTGAGTAAACGTGTTTTAAGAAATATAATAAGTGTATAACATTTCTACACACGCAAGTTTTATATAAAATGGAGTGATCCTTGACCGGATCATATTTTAGTTTAACAAAATGGGATGATAGTTTTTTTACATTAAAAGGTTGACAAGGAAAAATTTTGATACTAAAATAGTGTCTTTATGGT
>CAYMTI010000314.1:0-2006 GCA_964393315.1 uncultured Planctomycetia bacterium | reverse complement strand
ACACTCCCTATTATTTATACCGGATATACCAGTTACCAGCATTCCATTTTTGCCAGGGAGGCTGATGGTTTTATTAACAAAACGGATGGGGCACAAAAACTTATTGATACATTAAAAGAATTGTTAGAGGAGTGATCCGCGTTATTATTCGGTCGGTTCTATATGAACTGTTACGTCAATTACATCCGGCATTTTTTTTATTATTTCACTTTTTACTTTGGTTGCGATTTCATGTCCCGCCCGGACGGATATATCACCATCTACCAGGATATGCATGTCCACAAATATCTCTGAAGCCATTTTCCGGTATCTTATCGCATGTACGTTCTTTATTCCGTTAACCTTCATGGCAATAGCGAAAATATTTTCTTTAAGTTCTTTAGGAAGGCCTGATTCGCAAAGTTCATTTATAGCAGGTTTGATTATGTTAAAAGATGCAGCCATTATGAAAAAAGAGACTACTAACGCGCCTATTCTGTCAAGGATAACAAGTCCGGGGTTTACGGAAGCAACGGCAATAGTTACGGCTACAGGAATGGAACTTATGGCATCCGTTCTGTGATGCCAGGCATTGGCCATCACAGCCGAGGATTTGAGTTTTTCCCCGATGTGAATAGTTTTACGGTAAATGATCTCTTTGATTATTATAGAGAAAAGAGCGGCAGCAAGTGCTATTTTCCCCGGTTGCATAACGGTTTTTTTCTGAACTATAGTCGCTATCGCTTGGTAAGCTATGATCATCCCGATAAATAGAACAGTAATTCCGATAAAAGCGCTTATTATCGTTTCTATTCTTTTGTGCCCGTAAGGATGGTCAATATCAGCAGGCTTGGTCCAGTACTTTACCCCAAAGATGACCGCGAAATCAGTTCCCATATCCGAAAGGGAATGAAAAGCGTCAGCGACAAGCGCCTGGCTGGACCCCGCGATACCCATAGTAAATTTAAGGAGAAAGAGCAGTATATTACTGAAAGCCCCTATCCAGGAAATACGTTTTATCTCACGGCATTGAATTTTTGTGTCCATAATTATTTTCTTGGATTTAAACCTGGATCTTTGTATCCTCTTACGGTGAGTAACTTTACCCTTTTTCTAACGCAAGATTAATGATAAAAAACTTTATTTATATTTATATATGATGCTTTACAGGAAAGCCAGAAAAAAGGATCCGGGGGGGAGTATTTTTTCTCCGGCGCGTTTTGTTAATTGAGTAAATTAATTTTTTCTTAAAATGAAGATATTGAAGGATCATCCGAGCTGATAGTGTTAAAAGTGAGGGGTGCTGAATAAAAGGACATGTTTCAGGAATTCAGCATGTCGTATTCTCCTATTTTGAGATATTTAACAGGGGAGAATAGATAATAAAAAATGGCGGAGAAGCTGGGATTCGAACCCAGGGGACCCAAGGGCCCAACGGTTTTCGAGACCGCCCCGTTCAACCGCTCCGGCACTTCTCCGCTCGGGTTATTTTAGCAAAAGAACGGATTTTTCTCCAGTATTAATAGCATTTTTCATAAAGAGCGGACGAGTTGTTTTATTTCGTGACAAAAAAACAAAGTCAATGTAAAATTATATTACCCGTATTATATGGAATATTTAGGGGCTTTTTATGAATGATCTTGTTACTTTTGATAAGGCACATGATATAACAATAATCAGATTCTATTTCAATGAAATAGACCTGCATCAGAGATCCGAGATCAAAGATATAGTGTATGGGTTGTTGGGGAAAGGGGAAAAGAAATTTATTTTTGATTTTTCAAAAACCGGATTCATTTCTTCTTTTGTTATAGCCACGGTAATATCTTTTTACAAAGAGTTGCGGTCTCATGGCGGACAATTAAAAGTTTGCTCTCTGTCCCCTGAAGCCAGAGGGGTGATGAAGTTGACGAAACTTGATGAGATTATTAAAGTATATGATACGGAATGGGACGCGATCTGCAGTTACCGGGAGTGATCTTTTTTTACGGAGAATAAAAACCGTGACAAACCGAATATTATATGTA
>CAYMTI010000313.1:0-2027 GCA_964393315.1 uncultured Planctomycetia bacterium | reverse complement strand
CCAGACCCAGATCACCGACCCCGCGCGATACGTCTACTCTTCTATAAGCTTCATCCAGGGATTTAACCCTCTTTGTTTCTATGACCTTGACTTTGAATTGATCCGGCAGCATCGGTATGTTAAGTCTTATTGAATCCGCACTCTTGTACAATCTCCAGATATGCTCATCCAGTCGGAAAACTCTCCTGGCATATGACCTTATGCCTTCGAATACCCCGTCACCATACAAAAAACCATGATCAAATATTGAAACTTTAGCCTCCTGTTTTTCAACAAATTCACCATTCAAATAAACTTTCGATCCCATATCTCACCTTTCCGTTTTTTTATCCCGTTTATTTAGTATACCGTCAATCATTTCATATTCGACGGTTATCATCTTTCTGTCTATTTCCTGATGTGAAACTATGACTACGGTCATGTCCTCATTATCGCTTATATCACAGATCAAGGAATATATCCTTTTACTATTCTCCGAATCAAGGTTTCCTGTAGGTTCGTCACAGAACAATATCTCAGGGGAGTTGACCAGAGCTCTAGCTATGGCTGTCCGCTGCCCCTCTCCCCCTGAAAGCTGCTTAGGCCTGTGTTTTTCCCTATCCTTCAACCCGACTTTCTCTATAAGTTCTTCCGCTTTATTTTTTATTTTTCTTCTTCCCAAATCTCCCTTTATCATAGCGGGAAGCATCACGTTTTGCAAAACATTCAATTCCGGAAGCAAATGATAGAACTGAAAAACGAACCCAAAAGACCTGTTCCGTATTCTGGCCCGCCTTCTGTCAAAAGACCTGTAAAGGTCTATCCCATTAAAAACTACCCTGCCTCCAGAAGGACGGCTCAATCCCCCAAGCATATTCAAAAAAGTCGATTTGCCGGCTCCTGACGGCCCGTAAATAAATATCCTTTCTCCCTTTTCAACCGTGATATCCGTTTCCTTAACGGCTTCAACAAATATCGACCCCTGTCTGTATTTTTTAAAAACCTTTTCAACCTTTATCATTACACGTTCCTATTCATATCTGATAGCCTCAACCGGATCCATTCTTGAAGCCTTGAATGCAGGATAAACTCCCGCGGCAACAGCCAACAGAAACGCTGTCATTATAACAATTCCCGTATCGTCAAAACTTATGTTAACGGGTATTTCCGAAAAATAATATATATCACTGGGGAAGACTTCCACGCCCAGTAATTTTTCCAATAATCCGGAAATGTAATTTACATTCTTAGCGATACCCAGGCCCAGTAAAGTACCAAGCGTTATCCCAAGCCCCCCGACTATGGCTCCCACCTGAAAAAAAACCAGGCTTATTCCTGCGGATCCGGCCCCTATGGCTTTTAAGATCCCGATATCCTTTGTTTTTTCCATGACCATCATTATCAAAGATCCCATTATGTTAAAACACGCTACCATAACTATTATAGCAAGTATCGAGAACATCATCTTTTTCTCAACCGCCAGGGCCATAACAAGATTTTTGTCAAGATCCATCCAGGTCCTGACCGTATACTCAAAACCAAGATCGGACTGGAGCTCATTTCTGTAAGTATCGAGATCCTTTTCTCCCTTTATTCCGGTCTTTATGCCAACACCCGTAAAATTATTTTCCATCCGGAAGATCTCCTGCGCCAAAGGAAGACTGATCAAAGCTATGTTCGCGTCATAATCATACCTTCCGGAAGTAAAACTCCCCACGACTTTAAGCTTCTTTTTCTCTATGTCAAGAGCTGAATACGGAACCATTATTTCCACAGTATCCCCCGTAAATATACGCTGATTCCTCATCAGCTCAGAACCCAGGATCACCGTATCTTCATTCAATCCTGCTCCCGGGATACTTGTGAACTTCATTACATCAGTAACTTCAGCCTCTTTTTTAATATCAATACCTTTAATAAGCATTCCTGTACTTACTTTATTATGAACCAGTATAGCCTGCCCTGTAATAAAAGGAGCGGCTTTTTCGACCCCGGGCAAACCGGAAAGTTCTGCGACTAAACCGCTTTGATCGTTTATACCCCTATCA
>CAYMTI010000312.1:0-2033 GCA_964393315.1 uncultured Planctomycetia bacterium | reverse complement strand
TAGTTATCCCTTTTCTTTTATCCCCCCTCAGACACACTCAATTATACACTCCCGAGAGAACAGGCTAATGACGTAAAGATCGGGAAGGTAAATAAAGTAAGAGATAAGTTGCCCCGATTTAAATAAAAACACGTAAGGAGGTAAGTATGATGAGGAAGTGTAAAATCAATGTTTTTTTTGCTTTTTTAGCCATGGTTTGTGTGGTTTTCAGCCAGGCAGCTTATGGGTTGTCCATAAGAGACTCTATAAAGGTCTATTATCAGTGTAAAGAAAGTTTTGATAAAGGAAATTATAATGAAGCTATACAATGTTTTACAAATGTTATGCAGAATTCTCCTGAAAGCGCCATCAAAGAAGTTGCTATGTATTATAAGGCGATGAGTTATGTTAAAGAAAATAATACCGGAATGGCAGCACAAACATTTGAACAGCTTATCGCTAAATATAAATCGGGCAAATGGGTAAAATGGGCTAAACAAGAATTGGATAAAATGTAAGGAATGTGAACTTGGATCATCTTAAGAGGGGGACATATAAAGAATATCCTACCCAATATATCCTACGGGGGCAGGATTACTTGCTAAGGGGAAAAACAGATATAGCGATAAAAGCTTATCAAAAAGCTCTCAGGATTGATCAGGAACAGCCGAAAGCGCATCTTTTCCTGGCTAACGCATGGTTGAAGAAAGTATTTAGGGATACTAAAAAGATTGGGAAAAAGAAAAAATGGCTTTTTAAGGCGGGTTTGCATTATAATAAAGCCAAGAAGTTGTCCGGTAACAGTATAGTGGGAGAGTGGGCAACCCGACAGGTAAAAGAAGTGGATCGAATATCAAGGGAAATAGACGCTACGTGCTAGCAAAGATCGATGGGAGGAAGATAATGATAGAAAAAATTCAGAATTGGTTCAAAGGAGATATAGTATATTCGGCCAGTGTTATTATTTTATCTATTTTGGCTGGAATGTTGTTTTCTTTTATACTCATATTCCTTCTGAATAAATGGCAAAAAGGGAAAAATTTTTCCAAATATAAGATCAATTCCGAATATATCCGTGTTCCTTTATTTTTTTTATGTCCCTCTCTGGTCATGGTGTTGTTCTTTCCGTTGTTGCGTTTTCCCGAAAGGACAAATGGCGTTTTATCTCATATAATTTTGATATCTCTGATATCTTCTACGGGATGGTTCCTGACCGGACTGATAAATGCCGCCAGAGAAACTTTTTTGAGCCATTATGATACGGGAGTTAAAGATAATTTAAATGCACGTCGTATATATACCCAGACACGCGTTGTTGAGAATGTGGTAGATGTTATTATATTTTTCATAACGGCCGCTTTGGTCTTGATGACTTTTGATAAAGTAAGGCAGTTGGGAGCCAGTTTACTGGCTTCAGCGGGGGTCATAGGTATAGTTATCGGATTTGCGGCGCAAAAAACACTGGGCAATTTCATAGCGGGGCTGCAGATAGCGTTTACCCAGCCGATAAGACTAGATGATGTTGTTATTGTCGAGAATGAATGGGGATGGATAGAAGAAATCACGCTTACTTATGTGGTGGTTCGCATATGGGACCTCAGGAGGTTAGTACTGCCGATCTCTTATTTTATCGAAAAACCTTTTCAGAATTGGACACGGACATCCGCAGATATACTGGGGTCTGTTTATTTGTACGCCGATTATACCGTGCCCGTTAAAGAGTTGCGTTCTGAATTAACGCGCATTCTTAACGAGAGTTCTCACTGGGATAAGAAAGTTAACGTATTACAGGTTACAGGCGCAAAGGAACAGACTATTGAAATAAGAGCGTTAATGAGTGCGGAAAATTCTCCGACAGCATGGACTTTACGTTGTGAAGTAAGAGAAAAACTCCTTGAATTTTTACAGGAGCGTTTTCCGGGATCTTTGCCCAGAACACGCATAGAACTCAAGCAGGATGTAAAATAAAACCTGTCTTTGAAGTAAAGTGTAAGTGTTCCCTTCCGTGGTTTTATTAATTCGTAAGAATTCCCTATGTAGCAGCAATGAGTCAA
>CAYMTI010000311.1:0-2050 GCA_964393315.1 uncultured Planctomycetia bacterium | reverse complement strand
TAATAAATCCTTACAGGGGGTGCGCATATTCCTGTCTTTATTGTTACGCTCAATTCAATAAGGCCGCGTTAAAGGATCCTAGAGAGTGGGGGGAATATGTAGATGTTCGGATAAATGCCGCTGATCTTCTTGTAAAGGAGATCAAAGAAAAAAGGCCTTCCAGGGTTTTGATAGGCTCTACCACCGAATGCTTTTCACCCGTTTGCAGGCAAAATAACGTGATGAGTGATATTTTATGTGTTTTAAATGAATACGGGGTTTTCTACTCAATATTGACAAGATCGCCTTTAATAATTGATTTTATGGACGGGTTAAGCAAAGGTTTTTGTGAGTCCGTATATTTTACGGTAAATAATTTTAATAACGGACTAAAAAATATATTAGAACCGAAAAGCCCGGATTTCATGGCGAGGATTGAAGCTGTAAAAAAACTGCAGAGTAACGCAATAAATGTGATACCCTATTTTTGCCCTGTTTTGCCTGAAATATCTGATTTTGAGAGTATCTTTGATACTTTTGAAAATGTCCGAAAAATAGATTTTGAGGGATTGAATTTTAACTTAGGAAATATAGACAAAATCATTCTTGATATTAGTGAACTGACCCCGGGAATAGGGGAAATGTATTTAAAAATGAAGAATGATGGAGATTATTACGGACTTGTCTGGGATAGAATAAGAAAAAAGGTGAAGGAAAAAGCATCTGAGCTAAAAAAAGAGCACGATATCTTTATACATGAACACGGCAAATATTTTGAGAATGAATATAATCGGAAGTAAAAAAGATAAAGAGGAGAATATGAAGTTATTGGATGTTATAAGAGGAAGAAGGTCTATAAGGCAATATGATAAAGGGGGGGTTGATCCCGCGGTTATTGATCATATACTGGAAGCCGCTCGTTGGGCCCCGTCAGGATTGAATAATCAGCCATGGAAATTTTTGATCATAACTGAGAATCGAAAAAAAAACACTATTGCGTCGTTTACAAAATATAGTAAAATAATACAGCAGGCTCCGGTTTGTATATGTGTATTTCTGGATAAGAAGATATCTTATCAAAGAGAAAAGGATATAATGGCTGTTGGAGCGTGTATACAAAATATGCTGCTTGCGGCATATGAAGAGAACACAGGCTCTTGCTGGTTAGGGGAAATACTTAATCAGAGGGACAAGGTGGAATCTTTTCTTAATGTCCCGGAAAGACTGGAATTAATGGCCGTTATTACATTAGGGAAACCGGTCAAGAGGGAAAAAGGGACAGTAACCCGGAAAAAGATATCGGAATTGTTGATATAAAACGCGGGATTTTTTAGAAAAAACAATTTTTTTTGACCCGTTTATTCCTCATAATTTGTCCGAAGTCCTTTTTTTTAGAGAAAAACAGAGAGTCAAGAGGAAAAACAAACTTTTTTGCGACTAACTATATGTTGTGGTCGGCTTGACAATGGGACCAATATATGGTATTTTTTCTAATGGTTGTCTATTTTCCGGTACCCAGATAGATGAGGAGTGTATTTTCCGAAATTAAAGAGAAGTTGTTAACAAAGTATCAAATAAAAGATCTTTTCGTGCCGGGGCCATTGAGTTGAAAGTATAAAATAATCAGAGATAAAAGAAAGCAATATATCCGCTTTATCAATGAATAGAGCAAGGGGTTTTATTTTCAAATTTTAACATCAAAAGGAAGGGAAGATTATGTATTCGTCTGATATTAAATTCGTAAGGAAAAGGGACGGTAGACTGGAGCCGTTTGATCCTCAGAAAATCGAACAGGCTGTTTTCCATGCGGCTAAAGCGGTTGGCGGCCAGGATATAAAAAAATCCCAGGAAATAACCCGGCAGGCCATATCGTTTCTGGAAGTACTTTACAAAGGGGACAGGGTTCCCTCCGTGGAGAACATTCAGGATCTTGTAGAGAAGATCCTGATAGAGAACGGCCATGCTAAAACAGCCAAGGCGTACATTCTTTATCGGGAACAACACGCAAAATTGCGTCAGACAAAAATATTGCTCAAAGACGCTGTTAATATGGTGGATTATTATATACAGC
>CAYMTI010000310.1:0-2053 GCA_964393315.1 uncultured Planctomycetia bacterium | reverse complement strand
ATAAAGTAAACTTATAAAATATACTTACAAACAAGTTTATTAGAGGGGATAACTATGTTACATATTTTGGCAGGAATTAGATATCTGTTGAACATTGTGAAAGTTATTCTTATTGCTGTTTATTTTTTATCGTTGTCCTGGGATTATACTTTTCCATTCGCGCTAAGAACCGGTATACCTGCGACCAGTTTTTTCCGGGAGGAAGCATTCTCTGAGCTGGATGCCGACGATCTTATTTTTACGGACGTTCTGGGAACGGTAAAGTATTCAGGTGAAGAAAGTCCCGGTAAGATAGATTTTTACATTCAGGATATTAATTGTACCCGAGAGTTCCAGAGCAAGATAGCCGAAATAATAGAATATTTACTTGATAAATACGAGGGAAGAGAAAGAAATCTTGAAGGAGTATCGGGTGATTATGATCTTTCGATGTTGACGAATATTCCCGATGCCGGTATTCGCAGGAATATCTCCGAATATTTTGTTGACTCGATGAGAGAGGTCGAGCAGTCCTTGTGATCTAAGGAGAAGGCCGTAACTGACGGTAAGGAAGCTGATATGAAAATTTTTCGAGAAATGCCATTTAATATCGGGAAGCTGTTCAGATGTTGTTTAGCTGCGGTATTGTTTTTTGGTACGGCGGTTATGGGCGGCATTTCGTCCAGGGCGGACGATCTTTCCCTGAAGGATACGTTCGGAACCTCGGATTTTACTATGATAGAGAATGTGGATCTCTTCACTCTTCCTTCTTATCTTGGGAGCGTGAAATACAGAGGGCAGGGAAAATCCGGCAGGATGGTCATACACATACAGGACGCGCATTGTAACCGTTATGCGCAGAAGAAGGTTTCTGAGATAATCAGTTTTCTCAACAGGGAGTATGGTATCAGCGACGTGAACCTTGAAGGAGGAGCGGGTGATTATGACCTCAGCGTGTTCACGGGTATAGACGATTTGGGAATACGGCGGAAGACCGCCGAATATTTTTTGAGGTGGGGCAGGATGAACGGAGCTGAGTTCTACGCGGCGAACAATCCGGGAAAAGTCGTTCTGTGGGGTGTGGAAGACCCCGCTCTCTACATGAAGAACCTCGAGGTCTACAGGGGGTTGTCAAAATATACCGATGAGGCGGACCGATGCCTGGGGCAGATAGAAGAGTATCTTTCCGGGCTAAAACCCTTCATATTCAATGATGAACTTATTGAAATGGACAGCGAACGCACGGCTTATAAAAGGGGGAATACGGAGTTCAGGGATTACCTGGATTTTCTGCTGTCTAAGTCGCTTGAAAGGGGGATAGACCCTAAACGGTATCCTGATATATATCTTTTGAAAAATGCTATGGACGAGGAAGACAATATTGATTTTGAGGAAACTAACGACCAGAGGGATGTTCTCATAGATCGGCTGGAGGATGTCCTTTCAAGGAAGGAGAAGGAAAGACTCGCCCTGAAGATAGGGGCTTTCAGAGCGAAGAAGATATCACCCCGCACATTTTATGAATATCTGATTGAAAAAGCGAAAAGCACCGGGCAAGATCTTGACGAATATCCCGAACTAAGGAGGTATATCGTTTACATATCGCTGTACGAAGCCGTGGACCGGGCCGGTGTGCTTAGTGATATGGGTTCGCTTGAAAGTGAAATAAAAGAGACCATGTTTACGGACGATAAGCAGCGTGAGCTCGATACTCTTTCAAATCACCTGACGTTGTTGGAGAACATGTTCGATATTCTTCTGACGAGGGAAGATTACCGTTACTATCGGGAAAAGGAAAAAGAGTTCGATGCCGTTAATTTCGCGGGTTTCATATTGAAGGAATGCCCGGCGTGTGGTATTGCGGTAAGGTTCAGTAAAGGGATGACCGAACTGGACGAATGGAGGAAAAATACCGCTGAATTCTATAAATATTCATTTTACCGTGACGACGCATTCCTCGAAAAATTGAAGTTTTCCGGGGGCGACCGGGGAGCCTGTGTGCTTGTTACTGGAGGGTTTCATACGGATAACCTGATGGAACTTTTCGAAGATAAAGGTATATCGTATCTATCTA
>CAYMTI010000309.1:0-2055 GCA_964393315.1 uncultured Planctomycetia bacterium | reverse complement strand
AGTTATCCCTTTTCTTTTATCCCCCCTCAGACACACTCAATTATACACTCCCGAATTTTGATGAGGTTATAAGAAATGCCTGCCGAAGATGCTATTCGCCTTTTCTTGATATTCTTGAAAAATATACTTCAATAAAAATAAATCTTCATTTTACGGGATGTCTGCTTGAGTGGATAGAGGACAATGATCACGTTCTTTTTGAAAAGATAGTAAAAATATCAAAAAGCGGTCAGGCGGAGATATTGAGCGGAGGCTTTTACGAACCTATCTTACCTGTAATACCCCGGCGGGACAGGATCAGTCAGATCAACATGCTGTCGGAATATGTCGAACGTAAATTTGAGCAAAAACCCGCGGGAGCATGGATAGCCGAGAGGGTTTGGGAACCGTCCCTTCCCGGGGATATGTTCGATTCCGGGATTAAGTACGTAGTTCTCGATGATACTCATTTCATCTATTCCGGTATCCCGCCGGAAAAACTTCATGAATATTATGTTACAGAAGATAACGGTAAAACAGTCGCCGTCTTTCCTGCGGATAAAGAACTCAGGTATTCCATTCCATATAAAATGCCGGAAGAAATATTCGGCTACATGAGAAAAGTGCTTGAATATGATCCCGATCCTGTTTTTGTTTACGCAGATGACGGGGAGAAGTTCGGTGAGTGGCCGGGTACTTATGATTGGGTTTACGGGGAAAAATGGCTTGAGAATTTTTTTGAGGGAATAAGCGCTAATTCCGATTGGATTGAAACAATGAAGTTATCGGAAATATTAAACAACAGAAGACCTATGGGGCGGGCATATCTTTCAACGTCTTCTTACGAAGAGATGCTCAGATGGTCTCTTCCCTCTGACAGACAGGAACATATGGAAGATGTTATACAGGATATGCAGCACTCGGGAAAGGAGAAATTTTATAAACCTTTTATACGGGGAGGGTTCTGGCGTAATTTTCTCTCAAGATATCCTGAATCAAATAATATGAACAAGAGGATGATATATGTAAGCAACAGACTGAAATCTCTTTCTTCGGGTGGTAAATATCCAAAAGATAAAATAAAAGAAATAGAAAAATATCTGTTCAAAGGGCAATGTAACTGCGGCTATTGGCACGGCGTTTTCGGAGGGTTGTATCTTTTCCATCTTCGCAGGACCATATATGAGAATCTTATCAATTGCGAAAGACTGATGGATAGGCTTGAATATATAGAAGAAGATATATGCAGGATAGAGGAAATTGATATCGACGGTGATTCCATCCGCGAAGTTATTATGGAGAACCGATATCTGTACCTTTGTTTCGATCCTGATGAGGGAGGTGCGTTAAAAGAGCTGGATAATAAAATGGGCTGCAATAATATTATAAATTCACTGGCAAGACGAAAAGAAGCATATCACAGGAAGATACTGGAAGAACTCAAGTCCCGGCGTTATGGAAATGAATCCGGGCAGGAAGAGATAGTGATAGATGGAAATATAGATGAGAACATTTATTACGATTGGTACAACAGGTATTCTTTTCTTGATCATTTTATGGAGTGCGGGACGGATATAGATTCTTTTTCCAGATGCAGTTATCATGAAACCGGAGATTTTGTCAAAGAGCCCTATGATCATGTATTTAAGGAGAAAAAAGATTGGATCTTATTATCTATGAAAAGGGAAGGGCAGGTTTCGAATCTTTCTGTGAACTTAGAAAAGAAAATAACACTTACTGCAGCAGATGATCATATATCAGCTGAATATATTCTGGAAAACAGATCCCGGGAATATCTTTACTCTCTTTTTGGGATAGAATTTAATGTTACCATGCCTTTTGCAGATTCCGAAATATATTCTGTTAAAAATCCCGGATCAGAAAAAGATATAAAACTGAAAGATATGGCCGTGCTGAATAAAACCAATAGTTTTCATTTATGTGATGAACAAAAAGAACTTTTTGAATTGAAATGTGATAAAGGCGTTAAAGAGTTCTGGACTTTCCCTATTAAGACAGTTTCCCAGTCGGAAAAAGCTTATGAACTTAATTACCAGAGTACAGTGGTCATGCCTT
>CAYMTI010000308.1:0-2063 GCA_964393315.1 uncultured Planctomycetia bacterium | reverse complement strand
CTTTCTAATGCAGCAAGCAACGTCCCGTTCATATTTTTCTCCATTTTTATTCTATTTGAAATTTATTATATTTCAGGAACAAGTTTAACTTTATTTATCTTACTTTTTTGTACCCTGACACTGGACCCGTTTTCTACGGCTATCAAAATGTCCCCATTAGGTTCCCTTTCCAGCAATTTACCGCAAATTACTGTACTACCATTCACATCTTCAGAAGCAACCACCTTGACCCTTTTTCCTTTTCCCCATTGAAAAGAGGATTCACTTTTTAACTCCCTGTCCAGCCCGGGCGAACATACATCTACTTTGAAATTTCCCGCGTTAAGACCGTTTTTTTCTATCCAGAATACTATTTTCCTGTTAAACGAGGAACACTCATCCAGTTTTATCCCGCCTTCCTTATCCAGGATAACCTCCAAATTAAGATTTCGCCCGCCGCTGATAGTCAGATCCACAATTATGTAACCGGCTGTTTCTGCCTCTTGCCGTATAAACTGTTCTATCTGTTGGCCTTTTACGCTTTCCATTAATCTGCCCTTTTTAATACTCTTCTTCCCGGATCATATCAGGTCTTATTACGTGTTCCCTCGCTCAACAAGCATTTATTTACATATAACAAAAAAGTGGGCTTTTGGCCCACTTTCGAATGTACGTCGTATTGTTATATGATTTTAATATATATCACATAAGTTGTCAAGAAACTAAATTGTCTTTCTTTCTACTCGTCTTCCAGGAAAACATCTTCATCGAGCATATCGTCCATATCCCAGAAAAAAGGAAAGTAATCATCATAATAACTCACGGATGTAGACCCTTCCTTCATGCCGAATTTGTTATAGTATTGAATTGACTCTCCCGCAACCGTAGGATCAGGATCATACTCTTCGCTGGGCAGTATATCCCTGTCCCCGAAATACTTCTTGTCTACCAGATCCCCGTTATCGTCATACAGCTTTACCTCCTCCAATTTTGCGGACTCATCGTAATATCCCTCGGCAACCATATTATCTTCTTTGTATTTAGACATGATTACCGCCCACCCATCGGAATCGATCTTCAATTTCCCGTCCTCATCAAAATTAGCCTCAAGTATCTTATTCCCTAACTTATCATATTGTTCAACAAGTTCTTTGCCTCCGCTCTCATAATAATATACCCTGCCGAGAATGTCACCCATAGGATCCACAGTTTCAGAAATACGAAGTTTACCATTCGGCCAATACTGTTTTTTAAGAGTATTTTGTGCGAATGTATTACATGAGACAAAAACCACCGCTACAACCATCAATGCTATTACCCTTTTCATAGCTTACTCCTTTTAGAAATTACCACCATACTATTCCTTGAAAGGCACACAGATATTAATCTGCACGGAAAACATCTAATATCCCGCGAACCGCTCAATTATTATTTTATCTTTTGCTATTCCCAGCCGGCTTTCCAGCATTTTGCACAAAGATCTTACCATACCAGGAGGCCCGCAAACATAAAAGATCCGTTCACTGTAATCGGGAACATCCCTGGTTATAAGATCTTCATCTATATACCCGTGATGAAAAACACCTTTAATACCCCCGGGGAAGTCTTCCGTTAAACAATATATAATACGTAAATTACCATAACTACTTGTCATAGTATCCAGATCTTTCTTAAAAATGATCTCGTCAATATTTCTATTCCCATATAACATAACAATATCTGAGCCAAGCCCCTTGTCCACGGTATTTTTGCATATACTTCTAAACGGAGTAATCCCTATCCCGCCTGACAATAAAGCTACTTTGGGATATTCTCCCTCAAATGTGAATTTCCCAAAAGGAAGTTTCAAATAACAATGATCTCCTGGTTTTAGCGCCTTTAGTGCTTTTGAAAAGTCACTGTCCGTCAATCGTTTTGTGAATTCTATATATCCTTTTTCTGTAGGTGAATTTGATATAGAGAACGGTTTACTTCGTTTTTCTCCCCCGGTGTCTATCTCCAAGGACAGGTATTGCCCGGGAGCAAAAGATATATCGTAGGGCGTTTCAAAACGAAAACTTCTAACAGTAGGAGTCCTGTTGATA
>CAYMTI010000307.1:0-2067 GCA_964393315.1 uncultured Planctomycetia bacterium | reverse complement strand
ATACTTTAGATTTCTCTTTATATTATTATATAATGTCATTTTAACTGGTCTACCTAAAAATTCTTCCCCGGGCGATCCATGTAAATTTATCATCTCCTGATGACAACTCCCCGGTTCGATCTCCTCGCTGAAGAGATCGTATATCCGCCCCATTTGAGCTGGATAAAGTCCTTTTTTATTCAGAACGTTATCACAGATAGACTCCAATAGATCAGGCACCTGCGGCATGCCCGGATCGGTATGCGCGTAAATTATAACTGGAATATCATATGTTATCAACATATCTACGGCATCAAAAAAATATTTTCTTATTTTATCGATATCGGAAAACCCATTGTGCAAAAATAACTCAGGAGCTACGGGAAAAACAGGTATTTCCATTATATTAAAACACATTTGATTAAAATACGGATAATGCGGATATCCCATATAATCATACGCAAATTCCGAAGCGTAAACATATCCTTCATCTTCAAGGGCTTTCATAAGACCGGGATTCCACTTGCCGGAAGGAGAAACAAATCCGCGTGTTTCTATTCCGATATCTAGAAAAAATTTCTTGGCTTTTTTTATATTATATCTGTTGCTTTCATAGTCAGAATACGTATAGTGATAATAAGCGTGTGACTGTATTTCACAACCATAATCCCGGCATTTGAGTATTTCTTCTTTAGCATCTTTAAACGAATTAACGTTAAAAAATATCGTCACGGCATCCTTATATTTCTTGAATACGGGAATATATTCAGCAAAAGAATCATGGGAATATTCATCAGCGTCTATCCTTAAAGAAAAAAATCTTTCTGATCTTTTCCGCAAAGGAGCAAACCTTCCGAGTGACGGCCGGCTCGCCACTTCCTCGGTAACCTTATATCCTTCCGGACCGAATTCTTTAATAGTTCCAGCTACTTTAAACACAATAACCCCACTTTGCCTTTATCGATATATCAATTATATTTTTTGATCCCGTAATATCCGCGCGTATCAATAGTACCTTTTTACCTTTGTGATCAAAAAACATCTTATCTGTTGCTATTTTTTATCCTTCCTGTATCTGGCAATATCCTCAGCCGTAGCTGACTTGTATGTCTTTGCCTGATTCTTATCCTGTGGCTGCCTAACATAATCCCCGCGTTCAATAAGATCTAATGCTTCTATGATCTTCTCCGCTCCCAGAAATATATTTTTCATCCTCAAGGTCTTATGGTCATCTGAATCAAGAACGTTCTGTCTGGCCGTTAGGATAATGTCACCCGTATCAAGATCTTCGTCTATAAAGTGTATTGTAACTCCTATTTTCTCTTTTTCCCCGTTACTTAGCGCCCAGAATTCCGAATCGGCACCCCGGTAAAAGGGGAGTATCCCGGAATGCATGTTGATCGCTCCTAATCTTGAAGAATCGAATATCTCTTTACTGAGTTTACGGGTACCTATAACTATATTGAGATCAGGTTTTATCTTGCCTAGCGCTTCCCTTACCAAAGATGTGTTCATGTTCATTACGGGAAAGATGTCTATCTTGCCGTATTTCCTTAACCCCTCATATGAAATATTATTCAATTTGCCGGATATTTTATAGAACAGTCTTTTAGCACGGGATTTTAAAGTCAATTTTTTTCTCTCATAAAAGACAGCTTTAACATCTTTTCCCGATAAAAGTATCTTCTCGCTTATTATAAGACCGTCAATGATATCGCTGGTAAGAATAACTATTTTCATCTCACGATATCCCTGTCTCTAAGTCCGGAATGTTTTTTTCTGTAACGCATGAACTCTTTTCGTTTTTTGATAACGATCGGAAGTTTTCCCAGCGCTAGAATAAAACCTTCCATTATTTCCGTAGCTCCTGTGCAGTATTTGATAATAAGCCGCGGCGGAGTCAATAACAAATGTGTCAGGAACATCCTCTTATCCGAGATATTTTTCCAAAAAAATAAAAACATATTCCTGTGCGCTATCCGCATCTTACCTTTTTTACCGTACTCCCTGTGAAATGTGGTGGACTCATCATGCCATATAACGCTCTTAGGTTCATATACCCCTTTCCAGCCCGACAAAAGCCCTCTA
>CAYMTI010000306.1:0-2071 GCA_964393315.1 uncultured Planctomycetia bacterium | reverse complement strand
GTCTGCTTTCTAAAAAAAATGTCAAGAGACTTACGTATCCAAGATAGATTCTATTATGGTTTATGTCAATAAAAATATACCCATTCCAGTATTAAAGCATTTTTATCCCGGGTTAAATAGCTTTTGCAAACCCAAAGATCTTTTGTTAGAATGTATATAATCATACAATCACAGGAGTTCTATATGAGAAAAGTTGTCCTTTTGCGTCATGGCGAAAGTGAATGGAACAGGGAAAACAGGTTCACAGGATGGACGGATGTGGATCTCACGGACAAAGGCAGACAGGAGGCGCGTTCTGCCGGAGAATTATTGAAAAATGAAGGGTTTTTTTTCGACATAGCCTTTACTTCAATGCTTAAAAGGGCTATACGTACTTTATGGATCGTCCTCGACAAAATGAACCTCATGTGGATACCGGTCAACCGCTCCTGGCGCCTCAATGAACGACACTACGGCGCACTTCAAGGTTTGAATAAAAAAAATACAGCGCAAAAATTCGGAGAAGAACAGGTACATATCTGGCGGCGAAGTTACGATGTCCCCCCTCCTCCCCTTGAAGACAGGGATCCGCGGTTCCCTGGCAATCAGCCCATGTATAAGGACATCGACAGAAAAAATCTTCCGCGTACAGAATGCCTTAAAGATACAGAAGAACGGTTCATGCCATACTGGGCCGGGACCATAGCTCCTCTTTTAAAAAAAGGAAAACACGTACTGGTAGTAGCTCACGGGAACAGTTTAAGGGCACTGGTAAAACACCTGGATAAAAAAACGCCCGAGGAGATCTTACAAGTGAACATCCCTACCGGAATCCCTTTCGTTTACGAATTAAACGAGAGCCTGGATCCGGTGAGAAGCTATTACCTGGGGGACCCTGAAGAGATAAAAAAAGCTTCTGCCCGGGTCAAAGACCAGAGCAGACTAAAATAAAATGTTATCATTTTGCTACAGCATTAATCATATTAAAAAAGGAGCCGCTCATGTCATTAGATCTTAAAAATTTACTGGGAAACGATTACTCTTTGTTAATGGAGCATACTTGCCGCACTTTCCCGAAAGAATCACTGCACCTCCCGGGTCCTGATCATGCGTATAAGATCTTCAGTCTATCGGACCGTTCAAAAAAAGTAATACAGAACCTTCAGGCCATGTTTTCTCATGGCCGTTTGAAAAACACCGGATACCTGTCTATCCTTCCGGTGGACCAGGGAATAGAACATTCCGCAGGCGCGTCTTTCGCTCCCAACCCGATTTATTTTGACCCTGAGAATATAGTAAAACTGGCTATCGAAGGCGGATGCAACGCGGTAGCTTCGACTTTAGGTGTGCTGGGAATGGTATCGAAAAAATACGCCGACAAAATACCGTTCATAGTGAAGATAAACCATAATGAACTTCTTTCCTATCCTAATACTTTCGACCAGAGGCTTTTCGCTTCGGCTCAGCAGGCTTTTGATATGGGCGCAAAAGGTGTAGGCGCTACGATCTATTTCGGATCCGACCATTCCCGCCGCCAGATAGAGGAAATATCACAGGTCTTTGAGGAAGCCCATGAACTGGGAATGTTCACCGTACTCTGGTGCTACCTGAGAAATGACGCTTTTAAAAAAGACGGTGTGGATTACCATACTTCAGCTGATCTGACGGGACAGGCTAATCACATTGGAGTAACAATAGAAGCCGATATAATAAAGCAGAAACTCCCCACAAATAACGGGGGATATACTGCGATAGGATTCGGCAAGACCAGCCCGCTTGTCTATGAAAAACTGACATCCGATAACCCGATCGATCTGACAAGATATCAGGTAGCGAACTGCTATATGGGAAGAATAGGTTTAATAAATTCGGGGGGAGCATCCGGAGAGAACGACCTTGCCCAGGCGGTCAGGACCGCTATTATAAACAAACGTGCCGGAGGAACAGGTCTCATTTCGGGAAGAAAAGCTTTTCAGAAACCTATGACAGAAGGCATAGAAATCCTTAACGCTATACAGGACGTATATCTGGACAAGAAAATCACCATCGCCTGATCACAGCTTATTGTTTTTTACTAAAAGCACGTACTATA
>CAYMTI010000305.1:0-2074 GCA_964393315.1 uncultured Planctomycetia bacterium | reverse complement strand
AAACCGTGCTTATTTTATTTTCCTTTATTCTCTGTTATAATAAGCTGAAATGAAGAAAGTTTTAATAATTACAGACAAAGACAATATACGATCCGATAAATATCGGGGAGCTTTTCATAATATCGCTCCTGATTTTATAGATGATGCTGTTTTCAGCCCGGCGGTTGTTATACAGAAAGACCCTTCTATAATAATCGTTGATATGGCATCAAGAGAGAAAGCAACTCACCTGGAGAAGATACTCAAGGAAGATTTTTCCACGGCATATATACCGGTAATAACTTTTTTTGAGAAAGCCGAGATTTCCCGGGGCGTTCTTGATCTTATGCACGGGCTTGACGATTATATGCTCAGGCCGGTAGATCCTGTTGAACTTAAGATCAGAGCGGATATGGCGATAAAACGTTCAAGACACAGATTCTACGCGAATCCTCTTACGGGATTGCCGGGAGGAATAGTTATTGAGGAAGAATTACAAAAATGCCTGGAAAAAGGCGATGAGTTCGTGGCTTGTCATATTGATATAGATAATTTCAAGTCATTCAATGATAAATATGGTTATCTCAAAGGAGACCGGGTCATAATGCAGACGGCGTATATGCTCAACATGGCCATTAGAACATGGGGAGACAGGGGTGACTTTCTCGGCCAGATAGGAGGAGATGATTTTGTTGTGGTAACAACGCCTGAAAAATACGATAACGTGTTCAGGAATTTTATATGTATGTTCGATACTATAATCCCTTTCCATTATTCCGAAGAGGACAGGAAGGTCGGGTATGTAGAGATAAAGGACAGGTTGAAGATGTTACGTAAAATACCGCTGATGAGCGTTACGGTAGCTATGGTAATAAAAAACTCTCCTTCAGAAATGAAAACCCTGATCGAAATAAATGACCGGATAGCTGAAGTGAAGCAATACCTTAAAAAGCTTCCCGGCAGCAAATACATGGCCGACAGGCGTATATTGAAAAAAGATGACAGTCTTTCTCTTCAAGTGTTCAACAATCACGATGAGGTCCAGGAATCTTACAAGCCTCTAGGGCAGCTTTTGATCGAGAAGAACATAATAACATATGAAGAGCTGGATAAAGCCTTGAAGGAACAATGGAGACGGGGAGTTTTTCTGGGGGAAGTCCTTAAGGAGTTAAGTCTTGTAACCGAGGATCAGCTTGAAAAGGTTTTGAAAATACAGGCAGAAAAGCTATGGACGGGAAATACCCAGGGATAAAGGACATTGAGGGCAATGCCTGCTCTTATTTTTTTAGATAATACATTTTTTACGCCGCCGCGGGAGAGGATTGTTCCTCCTCTTTTTCTTTCGAAATATAATTTTCCATCGATTTTCTCGCTTCAAAATAGATTTTGGAGATAGCCTTATGTCTTTGTTCTTCGGACTCCGGGGATCCTTCGAATTTTTTAAGGGTCTCAGCCACTTTTTCAAGGGTGATCTCGGATTTGGATTCCGGATTTTGGACTGAAAGTACTGTAGTGAAATAGAGGCATAAAGCGAGTCTTATATCTTCGGAAAAACTTATATCGTATTTTTTTGACCGGTATCTTACGAATTCTGCAAGCCAGTCATTAAGCAATACCTGATGTTTTTTTAGCATATCAACCCCTTAGTTTTTACTTTATAGAAGAAACAGTATGTATGATAACAGAAGATAACACATTGAGCAACTTTTTTTGGGGGATGCTGCAGGGGGGGGCGTTGTGACGCAGGATGAGATCCTAAGGGCGCAAGACGATACCGCCGTCCCAAGAACCGCATGTCCCGGTCCCGGCAAATGAATTTCTTGACCCGGAGAAGGTTCTTATATACTATATTCATATTATAGTCGATGGATGGTGACTTATATGATCTGAGACTGTTCTTTTTAGACATGGCGGGTATGTATAATGAAAGTATATAGTATGAACAATGATGAAGTAGCGGATATATTTTACCGTATAGCGGATATGCTTGAACTTAAAGAGGCTAATATTTTCAGGGTCAGGGCTTACCGAACGGCGGCTCATAATATCAAATATCTTTCAGGAGTTGTGATTAATTTTGATGGTGCAAATTCAA
>CAYMTI010000304.1:0-2074 GCA_964393315.1 uncultured Planctomycetia bacterium | reverse complement strand
ATAGCATATCTACGTAATCGGTTTAGGGTTGAATATGTGGATTCAATAACCGAATCCGGACCGAATAAGATCCTATCCGGGGATGAAGATGGAGCGGCTGTCAATTCTATCCTGAAAAAACTTGAGATCTCAATGAAAGAGCATGGGTCTGTAGGTATAGCTGTTGTCGGTCATTTTGGATGCGCGGGGAATCCTGTTTCAGAGGAACAGCAACTTGCTCAAATAATAGGGGCCATCCGTATTTTACGGGAAAAGTACAATGACATTGAAATAATAGGTTTATGGGTAGGAGCTGACTGGAAGGTCAGAGAGATACAGTAAGAATAACAGCCTATTTGGAAAACAAGGTATCATATGTATAATAGGGGGAAAGGTAACAGGGAGCCGAAGGCGACCGCCAACCGATAAAACGAGCCGGAGACCAAAAGCATACTAGAAGGAAGTTTTTATGGATGAATATATGAAAGCGGCATTAAAAGAAGCGGAAAAGGGTCTTAATGAAGGCGGTCTGCCTATCGGTTCTGTACTGGTATATAAGGGGAAGATCATAGGCCGCGGACATAACCGGAGAGTTCAAAAGAGCAGTGTGATCCTTCATGCCGAAATGGATGCGCTTGAGAACGCGGGAAGGAAAAAAGCCTCTGTGTATAAAGATTGTACGCTTTATACGACCTTATCACCTTGTCCTATGTGTTCAGGGGCGATCTTACTTTATGGTATACCGCGTGTCGTGATAGGAGAGAACAGGACATACACGGGCGATGAGGGCCTTCTTGTGTCTAGGGGCGTTAAAGTCGATGTTTTGCAGAATGATACCTGTTTTTCGATGATGTCTGATTTTGTTAGAAATAACTCTGAACTGTGGAACGAAGATATCGGAATATGATAAAAAATAGAACTGGATAAAATGTTATCTGAAAAAGGAGGGTTACAATGAAAAAGTGTATGGTGTTTCTGTTCTTAAGTTTGTTTGTTTTTTGTTCTATGTCACCGGTATCTTTCTCCGAGGGAGAAGAAAGATACCGTATTCCCATAATAGGGGAGGATGCGCCGGCCTTTACCGCTAAAACAACACAGGGGATGATCAATTTTCCCGAAGATTATAAAGGCAGCTGGGTCATTCTTTTCAGCCATCCGGCTGATTTTACTCCGGTATGTACTACCGAATTCATGACTTTCGCTTCTATGGAAGAGGATTTTAACGCGCTTAATTGTAAGTTGATCGGTCTTTCTATTGATAGCATATACGCTCATATCGCCTGGTTACGTACGATAAAGGAAAAAATAGAGTATAAAGGAATGAAGAATGTGGAGGTTACATTTCCCGTTATAGAGGATCTGAAAATGGAAGTCGCAAAAAAATACGGGATGCTTCAACCAAAGGCCAGTGATACTCAGGCCGTAAGGGCGGTTTTTCTGATAGATCCGGAATCAAAGATCAGGGCATTGCTTTATTATCCGCTTAGTAACGGAAGGAATTTCGACGAGATAAAAAGGCTTTTGATCGCTCTTCAGACTACCGATAAATATGGAGTAGCTACTCCGGCGGATTGGCAGCCGGGCGATGATGTTATTGTCCCTCCTCCGGGAAGCTGCGGTATGGCCAAAAAAAGAGTTACAGACTCTAAGAAAGAAGGGATAAATTGTCTTGATTGGTTTATTTGCTTTAAGCCCTTGAAACTGGACGCGAAAAAAAAATAACGTGCGTAAGGGAAATGATACCTTTTTTGAATTTGTCAGGAAGAATGTTTCTTGAAGTAAATGTGGATTTTGACAAAGCCAAAAGTGGTGAAATTCTGTCGTAAAAAGACGATAAATATAGGTGTAATATCCAATTATACTACAATTATCGGTCGTGTTGAAAGTCGAGATACGCTTGATCTAGTGGATCGGAATGATTTGGCAGATCGCAGGAATAAGTATATTGCCCTTTAATTTATCGTTAAAAAAGCTTATAATATTATCAAAGTCTTCTCTGTATTAACAGATGTTCTTCTGGCGTAAGGTGAAAAGCTAAGAACTATCCATCAAAAAGAAAAATCGCTCTACTGGCGATTAATCTTCCCAGGAAAAG
>CAYMTI010000303.1:0-2077 GCA_964393315.1 uncultured Planctomycetia bacterium | reverse complement strand
TGCTCCTAATGCCTGGGAACAGTTCCGGACTTTCTGCAAAAGCCGCAAGATCCCCGATTCTTTACTCAGAGACGCGGGACTGTCAATCCCAAGCGAAAAGGGGAAAAATGATTACGACAGATTCCGTAACAGGATCATTTTCCCTATACACAACGAACGGGGGAAAATAGTTGCTTTCGGCGGCAGGGTGCTTGACAGCTCTCTGCCCAAATATATAAATTCTCCAGATTCAGCGGTCTATTCGAAAAGTAACATTCTTTACGGTCTGTACCCAAGCAAAAACTCTATCAGAGAAAATAAGCACGTTATCATTGTTGAAGGGTACCTTGATGTAATTATCCCTTTTCAATTCGGAATATCTAATGTGGTAGCCGCGTCTGGAACCGCGCTTACCCAGAACCAGATCGTCATGCTTAAAAAATATACGGATACCGCGATAATGGTATTTGATTCCGACAGTGCGGGTGAAGCCGCCAGTTTAAGAGGGCTTGATATCCTTTTGGAAAACAATATGAAAGTCCGTATAGCCACTTTACCGGAAAATGAGGACCCTGATAGTTTCCTCCGGAAAAACGGGAAACACGCATTTGAAAAAATAATAGCGGATGCCAGGGATCTTTTCGATTATAAACTTGACCTTCTGAAAAACCGATACGGAACTAAAGATATCGCCTCGGTCGTAGATGAAATGCTCCCTACGATTTATAAGATCCAGCACGCTGTACTTCAATCCGAATACATCAGAAAACTTGCGGAAGCACTTTCTATCCACGAAGCTTCATTGCGTCATGAAATGGGAAAAATCCGGGCCGGTTATTCATACCGGGCTAAACACGAAAATAAAAATATCGCAGAAAAACCGGATTATAAAACCGGCGAACTTCATCTTTTAGGGCTGTCGTTATTAAGCCGTAAAGCTTTCATCGCCGTAGAGGAAGAACTCGGGATAGAAAATTTTACTGACAGCTATATACGTGAGGCTTTTGAAATTATATCTGATATTTATTCGGACGGATGCGGACAAATAAATATCAGTAAGCTGATAAGCCGTCTTGCCGAAAAAAAAGAGATACATGATGCTATCCTGAAAAGCGTTACTGAAACTGAGATAACGTCTGAAAAGGATAAAGCTCTTTCTGACTGTATCTTATTCATGAAAAAAGAAATGCGCAATGAAACGCTAAAAACCCTTACCAGGAAATTGAAAGAAGCCCAAAACAGGAAAAATAATGCCGAGATCACTGATCTTTTGATAAAGATCAATAAAATACACAAAGAAAAGGTTGTTTAATAAGCCAAAAAAAAGAATCACTAAAAAAAATGTATCCCGGGAAAAAACAAAAAAAGACAGGGCGGCCTCCGCATCAGCTACCGTCCAGGAACATACGGATCTGAACAAATCTGCTGCAATGCGTAAATTAATAAGAGCTGGAAAAAATAAAGGCTATCTCAGCTATGATGAAGTCAATGATATCCTGCCAGATGATATGGCATCAGCGGATGACATGGATGAGGTCATAACAGTGCTTAAAGATAAAGATATCAAAGTCGTAGAATCTGATGAGGACTTTGAAAAGATACAATTAGCCGTAAAACGTGACCGTAAAAATGTCAAAGTCAGGAAATATGTTCAAATTGATGATCCTGTAAAAATGTATTTGAAGCAAATGGGACAGATCCCTTTATTAAGCCGGAAAGAGGAACTTGAACTCGCTAAACGGATAAAAAGTAAAGAAAAAAAATTCAAAGAAATCGTCTTTTCGATCGACATAGGACGCATCAAGCTTCTTGAAGCCATAGAAGAAGCCATCGACAATGATTATAACCTGGATGATGTTCTTGATATTCCTCCTAACGCGGATCTGGAAAGACTAAAGACCCGAAAAAAGAACCTTATCAAGCGCCTGAGAATGTCCAGGAAACTTTCTACAATAATCGATCTTATGGCAAAATTAAAGGTAGCCATTTCCATAACGGAAAAAATAGCCGAAGAGATAGAAGCTCCGGTTAACGAAGCCAGGAGGTTGAAAAATAAGATCGACAAAATAAAGAAGAGCTGAAAGACTAAAGAAAAGAA
>CAYMTI010000302.1:0-2112 GCA_964393315.1 uncultured Planctomycetia bacterium | reverse complement strand
ACTATTATATACCGAAAAACACAAGGGGATTATAACATATCAGGTTTTTATAAGCAACATCCTATTATGCTATTTTATTGTCTGTGTCTGGGATAAACCGGGAGCCCTTCTGTCAAAAGACCTGTTCAAGCCTATGGGCAGTTCAGGAAAAGCTTTAAGTCTAAACGCCAGCCAACAGGTAAAATCGTCTTTTAGAAAATTACTTCCCTTAAGGTCATAAGTAAGCTCGACCTCCCAGCAATGAAGGTCACGGGTAATCGTGTATTGCTGTTCTTCAAAATCCTGGTTCTCTATATCAAATCTCTCATATACTCCTACTCGCCATTTGGGGTTTATGATATATTCCGCGTCAAGAGTTATCTGATTCCTGGATTCGGGGGACATTTTCTCATATCGGTACCCGGCATTCAGCCTGAAATAGTCAACTGGGTTCATAGACATCTCAAGACTTGCCGTTGAAACCGATTCATTTTTGGGGTTAACACCCATTTCAGCGTCAAAGAAAAGCCAATCATACGGCCTTAACTCTAATTTCATATCCAGATCCCTGAAATCACCGTTCTCTTCAAACTCAAATTTATCTTTTCTCATCCTGAACAGATAATTAAAACTCACGATCGAACGGAGAAAATCAACCGTAGCAGTTTTACCGTTATCATACTTTCTTTTTACCTGTAATTTATTTTCAAAAGAGAACCTTATCCCGTTCTCTTTCTCTATTGAGTCTATATCATCCATCTGAAATAAAGTGCTTTTATCTATGGTAGGTTGATGAGTATGAAAATATCCGGCACTCGGGGTGAAGACATGCCTTACCTTTTCAATGTTCAATCCCATAAAGTCCGTTTTGAAATCGTACACCTTATGAAACCGTACAGAGGTATCCACTCCTCCACCGACTACCATACGATAAGCGGCCTTACTTTCTGTATCCCTTTTACTGTAAACGGTTTCCCGGAATGTTCCATACGGAGTAATGTTAACCGGGCCCAGGCCGCTGACAAAAGATAATTTATGGAATGTATCTGCGCGGTTCACTATCTCATAACGCTCGTTCTTTTCAGTAGCATACAATTTCCTGAAGGCCGTCATGGAGGACTCCGTACTGTAGTAAAAGGGGGTCTCCCACAATCTCTGATCCGGAACATCTATCTTCATTTCCGGCATTCTTTCCACAACGGTATAGAAATCATTGAATCTTTTATTCGCTTCCAGGCTGAAAGTGAAATTCCTTTGATTGGTTATAAGTGAGATATAGTTCGGCGGGATCCTTTCAGCTTCCTCATATTCATTGTAAAAATAATCTTTCATGACCCATTTGTCGCTATATTTATTGAACTCCAAGACCCCTACCGTGTTAGGATCAAAATCTATCCTGTGCTTCCACTGTATCCTTTTTCTCTGTTTATACGAAGAGTTATCATCCCGGTAAGAAGTCGGTTCATATGTTCCCCATCCATTTTGTTCGATAAAATACGCCCTAAAAAGACCGTATCCCAGGCCATCGGCCTTAAAGTCCGCGGCATCATAATAAAAATTGACGCCTTCCGCAAAACCTTTTTTACTTCTGTAATCCAGAAGGATATCCGCTTTTGAACTTCCATGGACATAAGCCCTCCAAGCGGAAAGCATAAAATATCCCCATTCACTCGTAACCCCCGGAATAAACTGGACCTTAGCCTTAACGTCCAGTATGGGCTGATAATAATGAGGCAACCACAAAACCGGGACTTTCCCGACATAAACAACCACGTTATCAGCTATGATCTTTTCTCCCGGAAAAACGTTGATCTTTTCAGCTTTCATGTGATAATGAGGCTCATCATGGTCACAGGTAGTTATATACCCGTTGCGCAGTATATACTGATCGCCTTCGGTTTTAGAGGTTTCCTCGGCTGATCCAAAAAAAGGATAAGCTTTCATCTCAGCACCTATTATCTCTCCTTCCTTTTTGTCGTAATCATACCGTATCTTGTCGCTGGTCAATGTCCCTTCGGTCTTATCTAATCTTACATTACCTTCACAAAGGGCTTCTCTTGTCACCGTATTAACCTCTATCCTGTCACATTTTAGAACAGCGTCCCCGTAGGATATGGAAACGTTACCTTCAGC
>CAYMTI010000301.1:0-2140 GCA_964393315.1 uncultured Planctomycetia bacterium | reverse complement strand
CAGTGTTTAATAGTCCATCCGGAAAAAGGTCCTGTGCCGGTACTAGCGGGTGTATGAAAATATTTGTGGATATCAGGATTCTCTTCCCATATCATAGCGGCAAGGTTTTTCCCCTTTATAAGATTACCTTTTTCGTCATACTCACATACCAGCTGGGCGTTAACAGCCTCCCCGGTTTTATAAGCTTCCACCTCACATAAGGTAAGTTCATAATGCCCCAGGTATCCTTCCACGCCCTGTATACGTATCTGTTTAACGTCCCGGGGGTCAAACGATATGTCTTCAAGTATTCCCGGTGCGCAATCCGCGCTTCTGTCACAGACCAGATGCCAGTACTCGTACGGTTCGGGGTCCGATAAGGATTTATCCGCGCTTCTCACATATATCTTATAACGGTAAGACCTTTCCATCTTCATCCGCAGACGGGAAACTTCTTCTTCTTTTTCAAGATCCAGGATAAAAGACGCCGGCGTATTCCCGGGGGACCACGCTACGTTTATCATACTCCCGGGATCATCGTCTATTACCCTCTTCATGGTCTGCTGGTCCCATGCGTATTTGCTGTCAATATGCGACACTGTACCGATAGAAACTTTCTCATGCGAAGATATGAACGGTTCACCTTCATGCCCCGGGATCATATATGTTTCTTTCCTCACACGGCCGTAAGTATCCGCTTCTTTTATTGAATCAAATTTATCTCCATATATCTTTATCTCATTAAGAATAAGCTCCTTTTCGTTGGGGTTCCCGCTCCAGTCAACCAGTTCCACTTTGATATACCTTGCTAAAAAGCCCTCGTCAAAAGTATCCGTTACCCATGTGGAATATATCTGTTCGCCTGAATGATCAAACGCCAGGGACCATTCATCCTCCAGCCCGGTCAACGAGGTGTAAACATTAAAACTGTACCAGTTACCAAGATAATGTGATGGCAGTACCCGTATAAGACCCAGTTCTTTTTCCCCTCCCAGATCCAATATAAAAGCAGCGGGTTCGGACCCCGCTACTACTCCCATAAAAGTCGATTCACTGCCGTCAACCACCTGCCTTAGCTGTTCTTCTGAACGCGAATAAGAACTATAACAGGTTATATCCGATATTTCATACTGAGGCCTGTTCTTTATCCCGTCGTCTTTTATAGTATTAACTTCTGTATCCGTGACCTTACTTGCTACCTCGCTTACGAGATTACCTTTTTCATCATAATATTTTATGGAGTCCCCGAAAGCTAAAGACGTTTCATGCCGCTGCCTGAGGGTACCTTTTTCATCAAGTTTATAGGTAATAGTTTTCATGTCGGCTTTATCCGTAAGCGCGTTCGTTTTAGCGAATTTCATAAGGTCAGCGTCTTCTCTGAAACCGCATTTTTTAGCCCAGTCCCGCATTACATCGTCATCATATGTTCTTGACTGCGAAAAGCCTGGCTGGCCATTGATAAATATCCTTAAATCGGAGACCATAAGCCTGCCATACTCACTGCCTCCATACAAAGCGCTTATTCCTTCTATTTTGAGGTATTTTACGTTTACCGCATCAAAAATATGATATTGCCTGCCGGAAAGAAAAGAATCATCCTGAACTACCAGAGGATCACCCCAAGTTGTACCGTCTGTTGATCCATATATTTTATACTTGTAAAGGAACCCGTAATCCTGGCTTAAATTCAATGTTACTTTATCTATTGTACTTTCTCCCGTCAATTCCAACAGATAATATCCCGGGATATCCGGATCCGCCCATTCCAGATTTGCCCAAGAAGTTTCTGAATCATCAATTATGTTGGTATAATATGACGCGTCAGAATAATTATGTACACTAACACCGGAAAAAACATCCGTAAGATCTGTTTCCGGTTCGGAATTATCTGCCGTGTTAAATAACATGATCTCTTGTACCGCAAGCTGTCTTAAAGGTGTGTCCGGCGAACCGTAATAACCGGTTATTCCTTCTATCTTTATATATTTAGCTTCGGTCAGGGCGAACTTATGTTCCTGCCAGTCCTCTACCGGAGCCTGATCGCTTATTACTATAGCGTCATCCCATACCACTCCGTCTAAAGATGTATATATCTTATATTTTCCTTTGCGGTTCGATGTATCATATAATTTAACGCGTATCTTATCTATCTGTTTTATTT
>CAYMTI010000300.1:0-2142 GCA_964393315.1 uncultured Planctomycetia bacterium | reverse complement strand
CGAAAGTGTTGACTATGTGGTCAGGAGCTAGGTACTTTTAATGGTGTATTCGGCTAAAAGGGATGTGGTGTTGGAGGAAGTGGAAACACAGGCGTTTGAAGAAGGCTTTATGCTGAAACAATCCGCGACTGGGGTCATTCTTGTCCCGAGGCAGGAAGACAGACCTATGAAGGCTGAAGAATTCGACGCGCTTGGAGAACAAGAGAAACAGAGGATAGAGAAGAAGAAACATGAACTGCACATTCGAATTGAACAGGTATTGACGGAAGTCCGCTCTATGGAAAAATCCGTTAAACTTAAAATAAAGGCTCTGGAAAAAGAAGTTACCCTTTTTAGCGTGAGGCACATAATTGATGAATTGCGGTTCAAATATAGAGAATTTGAGGACATAATAGAACATCTTAACTACATACAGGAAGATGTTGTTGATAATATTGATATGTTCAAGCCTGATGGACAGCAGGAAGGGGTAGCCATATTAGGCTTGAAAAATAATGCCGATAGCAAGAACGCTTTTAAAAAATACGAGGTAAATTTACTTGTGGACCACAGGCATTCTAAAGGAGCGCCTGTTATAAGAGAGCCAAATCCGACATATTACAATCTTCTCGGCAGAATAGAATATGTTTCTCAATTAGGAGCAATGACTACCGATTTTACTATGATAGCTCCCGGTGCGCTTCATAAAGCCAACGGGGGATATCTTATTTTACAGGCTCTGGATGTACTTTCAAGTTTCATGGCTTGGGAAACCATAAAAAGGATCGTTAAGAACCATGAGATAAAAGTTGAAGATATAAATGAACAGTTTCGTTTGATAAGTACGACTAGCTTGAAGCCCCGGCCCATTCCTTCGGATATAAAGATCATTATGGTAGGTTCTCCCCGGATCTATCAGATCTTATACCGGTTTGACGAGGATTTCAGGAAAATGTTCAAAATACATGCTGATTTTAGTTCCGAGATGAAAAGAGATGATGAGATGCTCAGGAAATATGCCGCTTTTATAAAAGTAAGATGCGAGGAAGAAGGACTCAGGCATTTTGACAGGCAGGCTGTTTCGAAAATAGTTGAATACGGTTCCAGATTGTGTTCCGACCAGGATAAACTGAGCGCTCATTTCATGTACATAGCAGATATTATAAGAGAAGCTGATTTCTGGGCGGCTAAAGATAATTCCGAATATGTAAATAAGACCCATATAGAAAAAGCTATGAATGAAAAGATCTATCGGGCTAATCTTGTGGAGGAGAAAATTGCCGAGCTTATAAAAAACAATATAATAATGATAGACGTGAAAGGTAAGGCCAAGGGGCAGGTTAACGGCCTTGCTGTATATGATATGGGCGAATATTCTTTCGGTAAACCCAGCAGGATAACAGCCAGGACCTTCATGGGAAGAAAAGGATTTGTCGATATTGAGCGTCAGGTCAATATGGGGGGAGACATACATTCCAAAGGGGTTATGATCCTGAACGGTTTCTTCGGCGAGAAATTTGCCCAGGAACAGCCTCTTAGTTTGAATGCCAGTATTTGTTTTGAGCAGTCTTATGCGGGGGTGGACGGGGACAGTGCTTCAAGCACGGAAGCTTATTGTCTTTTGTCTTCATTGGCGGATGTACCGATAAATCAGTCTATTGCCGTTACAGGTTCTATGAATCAGCATGGGATGATACAGCCGGTAGGAGGTATAAACGAGAAGATCGAAGGGTTTTTCCATGTGTGTAAATTGAAGGGGTTAAACGGCAAACAGGGAGTTGTAATCCCGGCATTGAACGTTAATAACCTTATGCTATAGGTTGAGGTCGTAAAAGCTGTTGAAAAGAAGTAATTTCATATATGGGCCGTATCAACGGTCGACGAGGGGATAGAAATACTTACCGGTAAAAAAGCTGGAGAGAAGGATAGTAAAGGAAATTATCCCAAAGGGACTGTGAATTATTATGTTAAGAAAAAACTTGAGAAATACAGTAAGAACTTTATTCGGCAGAGTAAAAAGAATACTAAAAATAGGCATAAAGTATCGGCAAAAAAAAAGATAATAAAGAAAAAGAAATAAGAAGTATTATGTAAATAACGGGACCATACATTAAATTCCGGGATTAAGAGTTAACTAGGGACCCGATATTTATAACGGTAAGG
>CAYMTI010000299.1:0-2157 GCA_964393315.1 uncultured Planctomycetia bacterium | reverse complement strand
TTTTAACCAGTTCTCCTCAAGGAACTTTCCAGACCACTGAACCGCTTCGGGGCTTTCCCAAAGTTCAAGATCCCCGTCAAAGTGAGTTATTCCCAAAAGCCCCAGAACATAACCCTGATGTTCCACGGGAGATATTCTCTCCACGGGTAAACTTATTTTTCGATTCAGAAGAAAACTGCATTTACCGTTATCATACCCGTATCTTTGAGGGATCGAAGACAAAAAAGCCAGCAGATGGCTTTTCCTGTTGTTCTGAAGATCTATTGACAGATCAAAACCCTCTTTCCTCAATCTTTCAGCCAATTTTAGCAAACTCAATCCCTTATCCCAGCTTGAAAAATCACAGGTAATAACCTCATCAATATAAGGACAATTTTCCAGTACATCCCTGAACTTCACGTCTGTCATTACTTTTATAACCGCGGTCTTGAACTTATTTCTTACCGCGCGTAAAGACGGGACCGAAAGAATAACGTCCCCCAGAGAGCTTATTTTGAAAATAAGTATGTTTTTCTCCGCGATAACAGCCTTATATGTCCGCAGCGTAAGGTCCATCATTTTTTCAAGAGAATATTTTTCCTCGACAAATTTTCTGGCATTGGAAGCTATCGAGTCATACAGGTTCTTATCATGAACCAGTTTAAATATCTTTTCGCTCATCTCCGCGGGATTTTGAGGAGAACATAAAATTCCTGTTTTTTCATTTTCAATATTCTCAGAAACCCCTCCCACATTTGTGGCTACAACAGGTATGCCCCTGGATTGGGCTTCTATTACCGATCTACCGAACGCTTCCTGCTGTCTGTTCGCGGAAATAAAACAATCAAGTTCTCCCAGCACACTTGAAACATCCTCACTGCTTTCCCTGAATTTCACTATATTTTCAAGTTTAAGCCGTTTAACGGTCATATCTATTTTCTTTAGATATTCAGCTTTAGCACTCGCGGTGTCACCCATGATCACAGCTTCAAGATTGTGCACTTTCCTCGACAAGTAAGCAACAGCCTGGAGAAAATCCAAATGTCCTTTCAAGGGCGAATACCTGGATATCATACCTATTCTAAAAACCCGGTTTCCCCTCTCGGAAGGAGGCCTGAAAAAGAACTTCTTCAGATCCACCCCCCTGGCTATTATTTTTATTTTGCTTACGGGTACATCAAAATTATTTTTCATATGCCGGGCCATGGTCTCATTGGCGCATATAACTATTTTTCCCCAACCCATTACTCTGCTCAAAAGATGTTTCCTATATTGACCGTGAGCGGTAGTTACGAACGTTCTTAATGTCGATCTCGACGCAAAAAAACCTATAAGGGCGGGCACCCGGCTCCTGGCATGAACAATATCAATTTTCTCTTTTCGAATAATGTTTTTAAGTTTGGCATAACAATATATCATGACAAACGGATTTTTTCTCCCTATGGGAAGATAATAATGTCTTGCTCCCACAGCGGCGAGATTTTTTTCCATGACTCCTCCGGCGGAAACGACCACCGCTTTATGGCCTTTTAACACAAGGTATCTGGCCACTTCGATAGTACCTTTTTCCACTCCGCCGATATTTAATTCAGGTATAAGCTGTAAGATGTTCATCTTTTAATCTAATGTTCGGTATCCGGTGTTTGGAGGAAATATCCGCGAGCTCCCTGCTCCGGACTAAAAAAGTTTGTACATTTTATCCAGTATCTTATCATCGTCATCTATAACTTTACCAACCCTGGCATTCCCGTCGCATAAAGACATCCGGCCCTTAAGCTCTGACGGATCTACGATGTTTAAATAACCTTCATTTTCAAGCCGTCTAACGAATTTCTCATATTTATCCGATTTTGAAGACAGCTTATCCGGGAAAAAAGCCACAACAGGTTTTCCTGAGGAAACTGCTTCGGACACCATTGAAATACTTTCAGCTGAGACAAGAACAAGATCACTTCTGGTCAGTATCTTTTCTACGGTTTTCGTATCGGTATCATTTCTTCCTGAAATAAAGTTTAAACATCTGCTGCTGTGTTCAAGTTCTGATCTTAATATGGATTCTACCGCCTCAGCCGTTCTCCTGCTTGTGGTTATATAGAAACATCCGTCTATTTTTTCCACAGCGTCTTTTATCCCCTTAGCCAATTTTCTAATTATATCCTCTGAAATATCGTAATCCTT
>CAYMTI010000298.1:0-2178 GCA_964393315.1 uncultured Planctomycetia bacterium | reverse complement strand
TCCGTCGAAAGGGATATCCGATATTGTCAGTGCTGCGCTAGTTCCTATAATAGCAAGTATATCCGGATTGATCTCCCCATCGGAAGACAGTACGGTCGCTATTACCTGAACTTCGTTTGCCATGCCTTTCGGGAATAACGGCCTTATAGGGCGGTCTATGAGCCTGGATGTCAGTATTTCCTTTTCTGTGGGCCTTCCCTCTCTTTTGAAAAATCCCCCGGGTATTTTCCCGGCGGCGTATATGCGCTCTTTGTACTCAACGGTCAAAGGAAAAAAATCTATGCCTTCCCTAACGCTTTTTGAACAAACACAGGTTACCAGAACGAATGTTCCTCCGCATTGAACGGTTACGGCCCCGTCAGCTTGTTTGGCTAGTTTGCCCGTTGATATAATAACTTCCCTGTCTCCCAGTTTCCCTTTTACTTCAATCATTTTTTTATCCTTATTTTAAGATTAATATAGCTACGGACGATCAATGTCTTAGCCCGAGTTTTTTTATGAGCGCGAAGTATCTTTCTTTATCGGTCACATGCAGATACTTCAAAAGTTTTTTTCGTTTATTGACCAGAGCTAAGAGCCCTCTTCTTGAATGATGATCTTTTTTGTGAACCTTGAAATGAGCAGTCAGATTATTTATCCGTTCTGTCCATATCGATATTTGAACTTCCGGAGATCCGGTATCCTTATCATGCTTTTTATTTTCGCTTATGATCTCCTGTTTTTTTTGTTTTACGATCGACATTTCTTTTTTCCTCCTTACATTTCATTATATTAATATAGATATAACTATCATAGCAAATTTCCAAGTTCCCTATGTTAACACATAATAGCCGGTTTGTAAATAACTACTTTGAGCTGATCGGAACGTTGCTAAAGAGGTTACCGCATTTATTATACTCAGGAAAAATATATATTCAGAGACATATATTTTTAAGAAAAGATATGCTTAGATACCTATTAAAGTGATCTCATGACTTCTGTATTGGCTTCGAACCAGTCCGTGATCTCTTCCCAGTTTATCCTTGTTATTCGCATTCGGAGAATGCCCGTTTCGATATCGTTAATTATTTCGTTAAGCCCTTTGGCCGATTCAGTATCATATTTCTTTGTTAATTCAATTATACCGCTTCTCTCAAAAACGGATATCATGGTTTTACGACTATCAAAAAGTTCCTCAGCAGACATGTTGAAATCTTCAGACTTGCGTTTATCATCCAAAAGACCGCTGGCCACAATGATAAGCTTACCGAGATCTGTTTTTGGGTATTCGCCCGATGGCAGGTTTTCTATCAATTCCTCCACGATAATAGTCATATTTTCTCTGCCGCGGTCTTTTACGAAAGCCCTTAGTCCGCCCGAAACTTTATTTAAAGTCTCGGCATCGGCATTTCCATAAGCGAGATCAAGAAAGATCTTGGGAAGTTTCGCAGGATTTTTTTTTGAGATATTATCAGCAAGAGAAAAAGCCCTTTCAAGCGTAAGGGCCAGTTCTTCTCCAGGCCTCTGTATCATTACACTCAGATCGTGTCCGGCTTTTATGACACCATCTTTAGCCATACGCTTAAGTTGACCCATTTTGCTCGAAGCCATGATATCGACTTCCCTCAAGATTATTATATCATGAACCCCGCGGTTCAATGAATTTGTAAGGGTTTTTATTAAAAGCGTGAATTCAGCGTTCAGTACGGGATCTATGTGATCCTGTATGCCGAAGAGAAAGATTTGAAGCCCTATACTTTTTACCATCTCGGAGGGTCTTTCTCCGGTGTTTATAGTGTCGAAATTGTATTCGACGAGAGCTTCTTCAGCATCGGACATGTTACCTATACCCATATCCGCTCTTTTTTTATTTATTTCCTCAATAAAAACGGCACTTGAGTTTTTCATATCGTTAAGTAACTTCGTATTCCCATCGGCTATGATCGATGCCAGCGCTTCTCGTGTAGAACTGCCAGCGCCTCTTAGAAATGTGTGCCTGGTCAAGTTTCCGTGATCTGGCGGCAGATCTATCCGGGCTTCACCGATCTCATGTAGAAGTGATAAGGGGTTGAGTAATATACTTTCGGTGAGGAAAATATTTCCTTCATAAGTGAACCCGAAAAGATTTTTCTGATTGCTGCCGGTAAAAGTATAGATGTCGGTTGTTTGGAGATATTCTAAAAGGTTCTGAAGCTCTTC
>CAYMTI010000297.1:0-2188 GCA_964393315.1 uncultured Planctomycetia bacterium | reverse complement strand
AAATATTATAATCCCACCAGCTTAGGGTATGAAAGAAAAATAAAAGAATGGCTCTATCTTTTAAAAGGGTAAATATTTTCACGCGAGTTATACCGGATCGGGGAAACGTCTTAGCCGATACAGATGTTTTCCGTTTGGGAATGAAGGGGAGATCGGGCTTTGCGAGAAACGAGAGCAATGAGCGGCGAAGTAATCTCCGGGGAAAATATTTTTTACAAAGATCGCTTCGGCTTCCGGGAAGTCTCGCGATGACATATTAGTATATCTGTTAAGTAAAAATATTTTTATTATACAGATCCTCGTATTCGGGGCGATGACAGATATTCATATGAACGGAGAATTAAATGAAATATAAAACGATAGCGCTTATATCAGGAGGTCTTGACAGTTTGTTAGCCGCGAAAGTAATCGCGGATCAGGATATAGAAGTGATCGGTGTTTGTTTTGTGATACGATTCGCGGAAAAGGATACAAAGGCGTTCGAGAAAAAAGTAAAAGAAACAGCGGCACAGATAGGAATCCCGGTAAGGTTTGTTGATATTTCCGAAGAATTCCTGACGCTGCTCAATAACCCCGCGTACGGGTTCGGAGCGAATATGAATCCCTGTATTGACTGTAAAATATTGATGCTGGGAAAAGCGAAAGAAATAATGAAAAAAGAAAAAGCTTCTTTTGTAGTTACCGGGGAGGTGCTGGGTGAAAGGCCTATGTCGCAGAATAAAAAATCTCTTGATCTTATAAAGAAAGAAAGCGGGCTTGAAGAGTTCCTGTTAAGGCCGCTTTCCGCGAAACGCTTTTCCCCCACGGCCGTAGAAGAGGAAGGCATTGTTGATCGAGAAGCTCTTCTTGATATTGAGGGACGATCCAGGACAAGACAGATCAGGCTGGCAAAAGAATACGGCATAAAGGATTATTTGACGCCAGCGGGGGGATGCCTTTTGACCGACCCCATATTTTCTAATAAGCTGAAGGAACTTAAAAGGCATGAAGGTCTTTCTCTTGATAACATAGAACTTCTCAAATACGGCAGACATTTTCGGGTAGATAAAAGAACAAAAATAATTATAGGAAGAAATGAACATGAAAATAATACATTGAAAGAACTGAAAAAAGAAAAAGATACGCTGCTTAGGTTAAAAGACGCAGCGGGACCGTACGCTCTTATCAAAGGGGGACACTCGAAACATGAGATAGAACTAGCTGGAGCTATTGCCGCGAGTTATTCAAAATCCAAAAATAAAAAAGAAGTATCTATGGAATTCCTGGACGATAAAGAGAACCGGGAGCTTTTGGAAATAAAGCCCATGGAAAGGGAAGAAACGGATAAACTGCTGATAGGCTAGGTGTGCCGGTTCTGTATGTATGCTTTAGGGTGTTTAATATGCATGAAGTTATGTTATTATCTTATATAAAAAGATAGATTTGTGATGGACGGACAATATGGCTGGTATGTAAGAGGCTGGAGAGCGAACGGGCCTTTAACGGATGTAAACAGCCTCCGAACTCCCAGCTAAACTAAAACTAACTATGAAAGACCGCGGGAAAATAATAAAAATTGATAAGAAAAATATCACTGTTGAGGTAGCGCCCCGGCAGGAGTGTCACAAATGCGGGGCGTGCCACGGATCGAAAAAACAGCAGATGATAATACCTCTGATGTCTGAATATCAGAGCATGGAACCCGGAGATGCTGTTGATCTGATAATAGATGATAGTATAATGCTAAAAATTTCTTTGTTGATGTACGGGGCGCCTCTATTTGTGTTCATTACAGCGATACTTACAGCTTATTATCTAACTAAACATCCTTTGATAAGTTTTTCGGCCGCTTTTATTGCCACTATTTTTTCATATCTGTTTCTGGGAAGGTATAGCCGGAAAAACAGGTCTTTTGTTCCCGAGATAAAAAAAACTGCTGATAAATGAAAAACAATATTTTTTGACGGGGAATAAGAAAACAATACAGCCATTAATGACGTAATAGTGCTTTTAGCGGTTCTGTTATCCGTTTCGCGTGGTGGTGTATCCATATAAGAGTAGACCTTATCGATACGGTTGTCTATTTTATTCAAAAGAGACAACCGTATCTGGGATCGTCGGTGACGGTCTTAACCCCCGAGGAGATAATGAAATGAGAGACTGTCAAGTTTTGTGTGTCTGAAGCACCGGTTTATTATATCTGGATAAC
>CAYMTI010000296.1:0-2199 GCA_964393315.1 uncultured Planctomycetia bacterium | reverse complement strand
TTATGATACAGAAAAATACGATGTACATAGTTTCCAGCTCTCAGAAAACTTTGTTGAAAGAGATATTATCACGAAAATTATCTTTATTGTTCGGTAATTTTGAGATAATAGATATAGACGGTTTCGACAACCAGACTGCCTGTTCTTTTGTGTCCCAGAAAGCGGCGGGGTTGGATTCCTGCGGCAGTATCAAGAATTATTTTATACAGCTTGCCGAGGGTAATCCTTTTTATCTAGAAGTCTTCGCTACTATGTTCGATGCGGTATTGCAGGATAATAATGGGTCTATATCAAATGAGGAATGTTTTCTTGAAACGTTTTCGCAGATACTTTATGAATCAGATTCCATACTGTATCAGTATTTTTCGAACAATATAAACTTTTTTCTTGAAAAGAAGACCCGGAAGAAATTTCTTCCAGTCATTCTTTCTCTGGCGAAAGGGAATAATACGGTGAAGGCCATCAAGAAAGACCTGGGAGGGACGGAAAAGAGCATTAATCTTAAATTGAAGTTCCTGCAATCCATAGACATCATTTATAACTGTGGTATATTTCATATCTTGACGGATAAATTGTTCGAGTTCTGGGTGAAATATGTGTATAGTCTGAAGGTAGAATCGGTGGTTGATGATCTTGATATCCGGTATTTTGAATTTAAAGAGTACGTGAGCAGCGATTTCAGGGCATATTGCAAATCATCTTCACGCAGGGTGGAAGAAGTTTTATGCGATCTTTTTTCCAGTTTCAAAAATGAAAAAGTGGAAATGAATTCAAAAGGAAGAAAACTTCCTTTTTTCGATAGCGTAGATAAAAAAAAGATAGGGAATAACCTGTTTCAATTGATCGCTGAAACAGATTCAAAAAAGTGGGTGTGTAATATCAAAGAGAACGATATAGCCTACGAATCAGATATAAACGAACTAGCTTCTTTAAAAAAGACTGAAGACGGGAAGCGGATCATAAGAAAGATCTTTATACCTTTAAACGGGATAGAACAGAATGCGTTTTTGCTTGCGAAAGAACATGGCATCTGGATCTGGGATGTTAAGCAATTGAATAAACTTCTCAGACTTTATGGAAAATACGAGATAGTGTTATGAAAATAGGTGTTATTTCGGATACTCACATACCGGTATTCTCCCAAAAATTACCTGATAAAGTTTTTGACCTCTTCAAAGATTGCGATATTATTGTGCATGCCGGAGATATCCTTGAGATGTCAGTGATCGAAAAGCTAAGTGTTATGGCTGAAGTCAGGGCGGTGTGTGGAAATATGGACGGATACGAGGTAAGTAAAAAACTTCCGAAAAAAATAATTTTCGAAACCGAAGGCAAAAAAATTGGAGTGGTTCATGGAAAAGGGTCTGCCGCCAGGATAATGGAAACTGTTAAAGGCATGTTCAAAGAAAAATTGGATATAATTATTTTCGGTCATTCACATAAGCCCTGTTCTGAGACTATAAACGGTACGTTTTTCTTTAACCCCGGCAGTACGGCCAATGGTATATTTTCGGGAGTCGGCACTTTCGGTATAATTGAAATAACTAACGGGGAGATAAAGGCCGAGATAATAGAGATATGAGAGGTGATAGTATTTTTTGAAGGAGTATCCGTTGAAAATGGTTCGGGGCTTTTATAGGCCGATATTTTTACCTACAGGGGAAACAGATGAGACGTATTGAGATCGAAAAGCAGGAGACTGAGCTGCTCGCTCCTTACGCGATGAAAAGCGCGGATTCTTACGGGAGGCAATATCCCGAGGAGGAACATCCCTACCGCACAGTTTATCAGAGAGATAGAGACAGGGTTATTTATTCAACGGCGTTCCGGCGGTTGGAATATAAAACACAGGTTTTTGTTAATCATGAAGGAGACTATTACAGGACAAGGCTTACACATACGCTGGAAGTTGCTCAAATCGCAAGAACTATTGCCAGAATTTTGAAACTTAACGAAGACCTGGTAGAAGTTATAGCTCTGGCTCATGATCTGGGGCATACGCCTTTCGGACATTCGGGGGAGGCTACACTAAATGAACTTATGCGTAATCATGGCGGGTTCGATCATAATACTCACGGGCTTCGCGTTGTCGATCTTATAGAAGAAAGATACCCTGACTTTCCAGGGTTGAACCTTACGTCCGAAGTCAGGCGCGGGATTATCAAGCACGCGACTCCTTTTGATATGGAACGTTCCCGC
>CAYMTI010000295.1:0-2203 GCA_964393315.1 uncultured Planctomycetia bacterium | reverse complement strand
AGCTCTACAGCATCATCTACGGTATCTATAAGAAACGCCTTTTCCTGCCTCATATTATAGATGCCGCTTCCTATAAGATATTCCTTTCCATCCGGATCGACGGCCTTCATGACAAAGGAACTTTTCCACAAAGGAAAGAACGTACCGGGTTCAAGCCATGAATAATGTACCCACCCCCAGGGTTCCTTTTCGTCATCAACGGCTTCTATCATATATTTTATCACGGGTTTTCCGTCCATATCTTCCATGTCCAGAAGATTCCTGCCCTCGAACTCAGGATTGACAGGATGAAAAATATTTATACCATCCATATCATATACGAACAAGTATCTATCCTCGCTGAACCAATCCCCGTTCCTGTCCCGAAAAAGAGGGAAAGCTTGCTTGCCTTTGGCTTCAAACTCTTCCACCGCTTTACTGACAAAATCTATAAGATCCTTAGTCTGTTCATATTGATATCTATCGGTATCTATTGCGGCAACAGATGGTTCTACAAGTAAGAGGGAGAGAAAAACGGCAAGAATAGAAAGAAGAAATCTATTTTTCATAATCCAAATATACCACATTAGAGGATATAAAGCATAGAAAGATCTTAGGGGTCAGACCTTGACATTGACAAAAATCTTTCTATTTCTGCTAATTCTTTATTGAACTGTTTATCCTTCATTCTTTTGGATTCTATTCTTGATACTGCTTTGCTCACTGAAGCACTGCTCTTTTTTGTCTTATATACTTTTTCTATTATCTCTTGCAAGGTCTTATCTGTATATTTTCGTAAATAATAAACAGTCAACTTCTGTTCTGCCGGATTCCCCCTTAAACATCTTATTATCCTATTCTCATCAACATAATGTTTCTTTAATTTTCGCAGCTCCGGCAAATCTTCTGTTCTTTCTATTCCCTTCAAATGCCTTTTTTAAATATCTTCTACAAAATCAATATCCCCCAATATGAACCCCGACTTCAGTTCTTTGAAAATATCATGGTCTTTATCCTCTACCCCAGCCTCAACAAAATCCTTATATCTTTTTTTGTTACCCCTAAAGTATCTCAAAGTAAATTCCGTTTCCATATATCCAGGCAACTTCTTTTCCGCAACATAATACATATAACTGCTCCATTTGAATTCTTCTGGTTGCTTTACTATTTTTGCTCTTACAGGGTTCAAATGAACATATCTGCTTAATTCCTGAATATAGCTATCTTTATCGACTAAAATTGATTTATACCTTCCTTGAAGTAAATGCCCTTTCCTTTTCCTTTTCGTGTTGAAATATGCAGTATAACTAGAATTAAGTGCATGCATATATTTACATAAATTCCCACGCAAAGTTTCTATTATCAGATGGTAATGGTTGACCATTAAACAATAGGCATGTACTTTTACTCCATATCTTTCATGAAATATTCTAAGATATTCCAAAAATTTCTCTCTATCCCTTTCTGTTTTGTATATCGCTCCCCCGTTATTCCCTCTTGCGGTTATATGATATACTGCTCCTGGATATTCTATCCTTAACGGTCTCGCCATGATACAATCTCTCCCTTTTCTTCGATTATATCAATTAGCTCAAATTTTGTCAATGTCAAGGTCTGACCCCTTTATCTGTTGTTTACTTTTTAGGAATTGTGATTACCATACTATCCCCTTCCAGCTTTGAATCCATATTTTTTGTATCTGCGTCCGGAGGTAACGGGATGGTCTTTAGAAAACTCCCGAACGAATGGTACTGGACCGTCCCATTACTGTTATCTTCCCGGCTTTCGGTCTCACTCTGTCCTTTCAAAGTTATTGAATCCTTGTCCATTTTTATCTCTACATTGTCTTTATCCAAACCGGTAAGGTCCAATCTAAGTATATATTTGTCTCCTGTATCTTCTAATTTAAAGTCCTTATCATAAGACAAATTACTTTTAAAAAGCCCCTGTCCCATATTACCAGTCTGAAGTGAGTCCTGGAACATTGTGTTCATTTGTTCCTGAAGCCTCGAAATCTCGGCAAAAGGATCCCATTCCTGGAATCTGGCGTTCCTCGCAGCAGCAGGACGAGTCCCCCTTAAAGTTCTCCTGGGGCCGCTTAACGGTCGGGGGATATTACTCTGAAGCAAACGTATGTTACGCACATCATTTTTCTTATCCGCTATGCCCACGACTTCATCGCCTCTCATTATATCTCCCGGCAGTCCAGATTGGCTGCATTTGA
>CAYMTI010000294.1:0-2214 GCA_964393315.1 uncultured Planctomycetia bacterium | reverse complement strand
GATCAAATTTAATGACGTAAAATTTCCTGAACCTGCGATAAGCTTTTCAGCTACTCATAATAGCCGGTCTGATGAAGATAAGATTTCCGGAGTAATAGAGAAACTTGCCGCGGAAGACCCTACTTTCAGTTCTATGCTGGATGTCCAGACGAATGAACTTGTTATATCCGGTATGGGTGAATTGCACCTCAAGACTATGATCTCCCGGATGAGAGATAGGTACGGAGTAGAAGTAGACATAGGGACGCCCAAGGTTGCCTATAAGGAAACGATCTCCGGTAACGGAGACTCAAAGTACAGGCATAAAAAGCAGTCCGGTGGGGCGGGACAGTTTGCTGAAGTATGGATGCGTATAGAGCCTCTGCCGCGCGGAGAAGGCTTTGAATTTGTTGATGAAGTCGTGGGAGGAGCTATCCCAAAGCAACTAGTCGGCAGTTGTGAGAAGGGTGTTAAGAACGCTCTTAAGGCCGGGACTGTCGCGGGTTATCCCGTTACGGATGTGAAGGTTGTAGTGTATGACGGTAAAACTCATCCGGTTGATTCTAAGGATATTGCTTTTCAGATAGCGGCAGCTCACGCGTTTAGGGAATCATGCGAAAAAGCCAAACCGTGTCTTTTGGAACCTATAATGAATGTTGAACTTACCGTCCCCGAGGAAAATATGGGGGATATATCAGGTTCGTTGAGCTCAAGAAGGGGAAGAGTGCAGGGGATGACCCCTGAAGGGAATGTACAGATAGTTAAAGCCCAGATACCGCTTGAAGAGATGTATAAATACGCTAATGAGCTGAAGTCTTTGACTCAGGGTAGGGCGACTTATACTATGAGTTTTTCTCATTATGAGATAGTTCCTTCTAACATTACTCAGAAGATCGTAGCAGAGAGCAAGAAAGCTAAAGAGGAAGAACATAAATAATCAGGTATCTGTATTTAGTGGTCAGTAATCAGCGAACAGGGATCATCATGAATAAGAGGACGAAATATTTTTAAAACTAATAGTTTTTAAAAATGTTTTACCCGTTGCTGATTAACTATCAATCATAACTAAGTGCAGTTAAAGGAGGTAAGGGTATGTCCGGTCATTCAAAATGGGCAAGTATCAAGCATAAAAAAGGTGCTTTGGACGCTAAAAGAGGTAAAATTTTCACAAAGCTTATTCGCGAGATAACGGTGGCGGCAAGAGAAGGCGGAGGGGATACGGACGCGAATCCGAGATTGAGACTTGCTGTTCAGAAGGCAAAAGAAGCTAATATGCCCGCGGATAACATAGAAAGAGGGATAAAAAAAGGTACGGGGCAGCTTGAAGGGGTTTCTTACGAATCTGTTTCATTTGAAGGTTATGCCGTAGGCGGAGTAGCGGTTATAGTAGAGGGGTTGACCGACAATAAGAACCGTACGACCAGTGAGGTCAGGAGTATTTTCACGAAAAGGGGAGGAAGTCTGGCTTCTCCCGGGGCTGTATCTTTTCAGTTCGAAAGGAAAGGCGTCTTTATGGTCAAAAAGGAGGATGCGCAGGAAGAAGAACTTTTGAATGTGGCGCTGGAATCCGGAGCCGAGGATCTTACAAGTGACGATGATTTTTTCCAAATAACCTGTGCTATGCAGGATTTCGATGCGGTACGTAAAGGACTTACGGAAAATAACGTGAAAATAGAATCCGGAGAGCTCTGTATGGTACCGAATAATACCATTAAGGTGGAAGATGTAGAAACCGCTAAAAAAGTACTATCCCTGGTTGAAGACCTGGAAGATAATGACGACGTACAGAACGTTTTTACCAATTTTGATATATCTGATGATATTTTGAAACAAATAGAGGAATAGCATGATCTAGGGGGAGGTCGAGAACATCCCCTGTGTCTATTTCATAATTTATCCGACAAAGGTCAGGGCGAGTCTCGAAACGCCCCTGCTTGATTTATGAGAATACTTGGTGTGGACCCGGGGTTGATCCGGACGGGGTATGGGGTTATAGAGGCGAAAAATGCCGAAGATATCGTATTGGTGGAAGCCGGGGTGATAAATACAAATTCATCGGATAGCATATCAGTAAGGGTAAAACAGATCTACAACAACATTTCAGATGTAGTAAAAGAATTTAAACCCGAAGTTATTGTCCTTGAAAAATTGTATTCTCATTATAAACATCCTGTAACATCCATATTGATGGGGCATTCGAGAGTCGTTGTATGTCTGGTATGCGGTCTGAATGAT
>CAYMTI010000293.1:0-2230 GCA_964393315.1 uncultured Planctomycetia bacterium | reverse complement strand
AGTTATCCCTTTTCTTTTATCCCCCCTCAGACACACTCAATTATACACTCCCGATATTTATGATACTTCCGGCCTTTAAGGTGATCCAGGGAAAAGGAGAAGCGTTGTTTTTTGCCGGGCTAATGAGTTTTTTGAGCGGATTTTTTATACATTTTATAAAAAAATAAAAAACATATATTCAAATTAACCAGTACCTCCGGTCTTATCCCTTCTAATTTAAGCTTTACAGGATAAAAAACATTTCACTCAAGACAGAGCCCTTAAAATATGGCTTCTGTCTTGAGTGGGCGACTTATGTAGCGGGGGAGGTTAGCGCCTCTACCCCGCCTTGTTTTACTGTTTCCCGGGAGCCCGGGAGGAGTTCAATATCTTGTTCTCAAGAAAGGAAACGGTATCAGGGGATACCGGCAGATTTTTAAGCAATATCATTTTCAGGATACTATGAACATCGGCGCGGATATTGCTATTAGATAGGGAAGATATTTTTTTACTTAAAAATTTACCTGCTTTAGTTCCGGAAAAGTTCTTTTTATGTTCCGAGGTTGCCGAAGAAAGAAAAGAAAAAGCGGCGCGGAGATCGGATATGTTCGAACTGGACAAGTCCTCCTCTAATTCATCGGCGGCCTGAAAATCTTTTATTTGGTTCATAACGGGTTTAGCGTCAAAACCGTCATGTCCGGAATAAGACCAGACCAAAGCAAAATCGTAATCCGCGTTTTCTATTCTGTATATATTTTTCAGGAAATCTCCCCCGGGGCTTATTTCTCCCATGCCGGTAAGTCTGCCATCGGGTTTTTGTCCAAGGTATTCCCATAATTTGGATACGGGCATATCCAGAGGCCACAGCCCCGGAGTATCGATATCGTAAGATTCCAGGTTTTCCCAGTAATGGACCATGAGAACATCTATCCCGTCACCTATAGGCTTCCAGAAAGACAGGTCCCGAGGCCAGCTTCGGAAGCCAACGCTTACAGGAATTTCAGGTCCCAGTGCGTCTTTTAAAAGATACAGCCCTTCTCCCACGAAAGACACAAGACTGTTAAAATTTTCGGTTGTAGCCAGCGCTACCGCGTTACCGGGTTCATTCATGATTTCGACGGAGGCTATATATTTTTCAAATCTTGGGTCAGAAGAGAGGGTTTTCATGAGTTTCCACAGAAGGGCATGGGCTTTATATTTGGTCTTTTTATCCAGGACGATCTCGGGATGTTCTCCCGTGGAAAATTCCTTGAGAGGGCCTTCGGTGCGGGACCCGTCGCCTAAAAGAAAATCGTAAAGAGAAAGAATTACAGCCAGCCGTTTACCCGTATTTTTTTCCACCGTGGACATTATATCCAGAATTGCCCTGAAATCCGCGAGAACCTGGGTTTCAAACCCCGCGATATTTCCGTTTTTGTCGACGGTAAAAAGGGAGCTTTCATTCTTTTTTACAAAAGAGATGAACTGTTCTATATCGAGGTCCAGAGCTTTGTCGAAGAGTTCCTCCTGTTTTTTAGTGAAACCGGAGATATATCTGCCAGTTTCGTTCCAGGAGAAAACACCTTCAAGGTGTCCCATAGTGAATATTCGCACAAGATCAATATCAGTTTTTGCGAACAGGGAAAAATCTTTTATCGCGGTTTTCTTAGTAAGGGTTCCGGAATATCCAAAATTTTCCTTATCGTTGGGTTTTCTTCCCACGGTAGGATATATCTGAGGGACTTTTAGTATTCCCGGGTCTACGTCCAGTACAGGAAAAGGATAATTTATACCCAGGTTATATCCGTCAGAGGAACGGACTATCTTTGATATAAGCCATTTCCCCGGGGTTCTTTTAAAACGGGAAAAATCTATTGGGGCGATCTTTTCTCCGGGAGAAAGGTTTCCTGGAGCGATTAAAAGGTTCGTGACGGTTATATTAAGATCTTTTGTTTCAGCTTTTTTCGGGGAAGCTTCGAAATTTATTAATACCGCTTTTATTTTTTTCGGATCGAAATTCGGGAAAGCCAGGCCTTTAGGCTGAGGGACTTTTGTCGTAACATCCACGTGCGCTAATTCCGGAACTCCCTCGGAAAGAGAGATATTTGGGCCTAGAAGTTTCTGGCCGTTGATATCTACCAGGCCTACGCGCGCTCGATAAGGTGTTTGCCAGCTATCAAGGGTCATTGTGCGGGGAATTATGGTAACTTCAATACGCTTGTTTTCGAGATTCACTGGCGGGTTTTTCAGCGGACGGTACAGCTCATTACGG
>CAYMTI010000292.1:0-2245 GCA_964393315.1 uncultured Planctomycetia bacterium | reverse complement strand
GATTCATTCACATAATAACCAGCAGCTGGCTTACGCCAATACTATACAAGGTATACTAGACGGTCGTAAGATTGTTGACGCTACGCGTTACGGTATCGTAAGAGCCGCAGGGAATTGCCCGCTGGAATTGATAATGGGTTTTTTAAAAAATCCCAAGTTCGATATCAGACCCGTATTGGATATTATCAGCAAAGAGTTTCTTCCTATGAGGGAGAAGATAGAGTGGGGATACTTGCTTCCGTTCGCGATAACCGGTATGTTCAATGAGCATCCAAGGTCAGCCATGGCGATTAGAAAAACATCAGAGAAAGACGATTATGTTAGTTTTTATAACAGTCTATCCGCAACGGAGATAGATTAAAATGGGACTGGAGAGATTCATAAGAAAGCCAGTTATGGGTATTATCCGGGGTGTACCTTCCCGATGTATTAAACCTTTGAGCGGGGCTCTAATAAATTCCGGGCTTGAGACAGTTGAGATAACAATGAATACAGCTGGTGCAGAGGATAAGATCGCGGAATTAAGATCCGAGACAAAAAACGGACTTTGTGTCGGAGCGGGAACGGTGCTTTCACTTTCCCATTTCGAGAAGGCTATTAAAGCAGGAGCGGAATTTATCGTAACGCCTGTTTTTATTCAGGAAGTAGCGGATGCCTGCGCTGAAAAAAATGTGCCTTTCTTTCCGGGGGCATTTACGCCTGGGGAGATCTATCAGGCCTGGGGCGCGGGCGCATGTATGGTCAAGGTTTTTCCTTCTTCTACGGGTGGGCCGGAACATATAAAAAGCGTTAAAGGCCCTTTCGATGGAATAAAGCTGATGGCGGTTGGAGGTATTTCTTCGGATAATCTGGAAGCTTATATAAGTTCCGGCGCGGACGCTGTCGCTTTCGGGGCCAGTATTTTCAAACCGGATCTTTTGTGTAATGGAGAGTACGGCACAATAGAAAAAAATATAAGAACTTTTGTAAACGAAACACTTACATATATATCCAAATATAATGCCGCTTCATGAAGATAATATCCTGGAACATTAACGGTATAAGAGCAATAGAAAAGAAAGGCTTTTTAGACTGGCTGGATACGTATCAGCCGGATATATTATGTCTTCAGGAAACAAAGGCCCGCCCCGAACAGTTGAATGATCAACTTATACACCCATACGGATATAAAACTTTCTGGAAATATCCGAAAAAAAAAGGGTACGCCGGAGTTTCTGTGTTTACGAAAGGGGCGCCTTCTGATATTTCGGATGATTTTTCTCCCAAAGATCTGGAGACAGAGGGAAGAGCGCTTATATTGAAATACAGTGATTTTATACTGGCTAACGTATATTTCCCTAACGGACGTATGTCACAAGAAAGGCTGCAATATAAGATAGATTTTTATTCTGAATTTCTGGATTATTTGGACTCTTTACAAGGACAGAACGTTATTTTTTGCGGGGATGTCAATACTGCTCATAAGCCCGTTGATCTTTCCCGGCCGAAACAGAACGAGATCTATTCCGGGTTTCTTCCCGAGGAGAGGGAGTGGCTGGATAAATTTATACGGCATGGATATATAGATTCTTTCAGGGCTTTTTGTAAAGAACCCGGGCAGTATACCTGGTGGGATTTCAAATCAAAGGCCAGAGAAAGAAATGTGGGTTGGAGAATAGATTACTTTTTTGTTTCCGAAAAGTTCATGCCTAAAGTGAAAGATTCTTTTATCTTATCTGAAGTAATGGGATCCGACCACTGCCCCATAGGTATAGAATTGGAACAAAACTAGTCGTTGTCTTTTAATGCCGCGGCAGAGGGCAGCAATTGTTTTGATACTTTATTAAAATGGATAAAAAAGAATACCCCAAATTACTTGTAGCCTCCGAAAACGGCGAAATATTCGACATTACTGGATTAGAGGCTGTTGGGATGAAGGCGGGACACTATTTCAGGCTGGATACGAGTAAGCTTATCAAAGTTCATCCGGACAGCGAATTTTTCGTCTTGCCTGACAGGATTCCTGTGGGCTTTGATCCGGTCTCCGGGAATATGGAAACTCTTAAAAATGTCGTGATCACTGGGGAGGGGAAAAAGTGTTTTCCCGTTTCTGTTTTTCTGGCGCCGGGTTATACTGTACTTTTAAACACGGCATTTCAAGAAAAAAAGAAAGCGGGAATGCTGCCCCTGTTCAGCTATGCTGCTGTATCGAGGGAGTGTATAATTGAGTGTGTCTGAGGGGGGATAAAAGAAAAGGGATAACTAG
>CAYMTI010000291.1:0-2268 GCA_964393315.1 uncultured Planctomycetia bacterium | reverse complement strand
TTATCCAGATATAATAAACCGGTGCTTCAGACACACAAAACTTGACAGTCTCAACTTGACAGTCTCGTTTAGCACGGATGGGGGGCTGCCGGAGGGTATGGGGAGAACAAAAAAACCCGGGAAGAGTTTCCCGGGTTTTTTTTGATATGTAATTTGTTTTTTGCTTAGAACGCTACCTGTATATCTATCGTGAAAAGATGGTCATCGTATTGTCTGTCATCTATGGTGGACTCTCTTTGTTTGAATCTGTAGCCCGCGCCTATGACGCCCCATTCTTTTACTTTGTAATCTAATCCGCATCCTACACCCCAGATGTCGTCTGTTCTTTTCTTGGCTTCTCCGGGAGCTCTTTTAGGATAGGCGTCGTGCTCGTATTCTCCCATGACTTTACCTGTAAAATTATTTCCTAGGTCATAATTGAGGTCTGTCGTGAAATGATCGCTCAAGTAGTAATTACTGTCAGTGTATGTTGATTCCAGCCCTTCTCTTTTATAAGCGAATAAAATGTTTATTCTGTCTGTAGGGTCATATGACAATGATGTATGAACTGTCGGCGTTAAGAAATGCTGACCGTTCTTATAATCCTGATACTTTCCGCCGGCCTTGATTATACCGACCACTTTGGATGTCAACTGTCCTTTTACGCCCGCTAAAACCGAGTTAGCGTTACCGCTTCTACCGGTGGCGACCTTTGCCGGATACTGGATATTCTTATACTTGTATTCCAATAAGAACTGGGTTTTAGGAGCTATCTGTACATATCCCGTGGTCCATATGGAATTCTCGAACCTGTTCTGGCCTTTCAAAGTATCGCTGAGGTAATGCCTTATGAAATTGGTGTAACCTATATCAAAGGATAACTTATTGAAATTCGCGCTCCATATGGCGTTTATTGTGTTATCCTTACGAAGGTTACGGGTATCCAGGTCAGTTCCCGCGCGGGAAGAAGTGAACTTAAAATCATCGTTCACAACGAAAGCGTAAGTGTTAAGGTCCAGGGCTACTTCACCGAAAAGATCGTGGTTGCCGTAATTCTGGTCGTTGTGATTAGCGAACATACCCAGATCCACCTTATAGTTAACTCTTGCTTTGTGCTTTCCCTGTGCTCCGAAACCCAATTCCGCGGCTATCCCGGGAGTGAGAATGGATATGAAATCACTTTTTTCTTTGTTGGAATCCAGAAAGATATTGCTGTCCCACTGCTGTTTATACTCTACTGAAGGAACTATCTTAAGATTCCCTTTTTCCCAGGCATCCGCGGTTTGCGGACATACCAGAGTTGACACCGCGAATAACGCTACCAATGCCGGTACAAAAAATTTAAATTTCATCGTTTTCGTCTCCCTTATTTTTTTTCGTAAATAACTGAACTTTCCATTTTATCTTTTATTCCCCTGCGGGACTTATTTCTTTATCTTCCTCAAGGTCTTTATTGTCTATATCTTGGTCCGCATCTGTTTCTGTTTCTGTTTCAACTTCAACGACCGTAGGAGCTCCCGGTGTTGTTGATGAAGTACCCGCCGGAACGGTTTCCGGTGTTCCGTCAGGAGTCGTAACGGTAACATCCTCGCCTTCAGCGGATACTGTTACCCCGCCTGTGGTGTCAACGCCTATTGTCGCTGTCCCACCGGCTGGAATTGAAACGGCAACTCCATTGGTCTCAGTCTCTATTGTCCCGCTTGTACTTTCTACCTGAGGTTGACCGGTAGTACTGTCAAAACCGAACTGCGCGACATCTCCGGCACCCACTGTTGCTACCGTATCACCCAGCGTAACTGAATATTCACCAGAGTTCGGAGCCAATGTCATCGTCCCGGAAATAAGCGTTATTGTAGTCCCTGGCGGCATAGGAGGAAGCGGATCATTTGCATTAACCGTAGTAACCGTTCCGTCCGGAGTTATTACGATTATTGTGCCTGTCCTCTCGGTAATAACATCGTCCGCGAATACACTGGTTGCCGTAAAAGCGATAGCTAAAAACGCGCAAAGAAGAAATAATACTGTTCTCACCCTCATTTTGTCCCCCCCGTTAATGGTATAAGTTCATAAAAACATGTCAAGCTTAACTTCTTACGCATCCCATGCGTAATTGTGTCAGCCCGATATTTGTATCTTTTCGGACAAATATACCATGCGGGCCATTACATATCAAGAAAAAAATGGGCATATAGCATAATTTGATCATTTTTTTGACATTTGGCGGAATATTGCTTTATCTATATCTCCTATAATCCTTGATACATTTTGTTTTCAGGGTATTTAGGCGGG
>CAYMTI010000290.1:0-2269 GCA_964393315.1 uncultured Planctomycetia bacterium | reverse complement strand
CCAGAGCGGAAGAAATACGCCTGGCGAGACAGTTGGAATATGGGAACAAAGCGGCGGAGTTTATACTTGTTGGTTCGAATCTCGGACCATTGCCAAAACTGGCAAAGAGGATAAAAAAACATCTAGATAAGCTTTTTGGTTCTAAATACACCGATAGTATAAGTGAAGAAGACCTTTTTTCGGAAGCCCAGACGATAATGCTGGACCTGGTGAGGAAATACGCCCGGTTGGGTACTTACGAGTATATTCCTTTAAAGGAGTATTTGCAGAAACGCTTAAATCCAAGGGTTTATACTAAAGGATTTCAGATCATAAAGGAGATGCGGCATAAAAGTTCAAATGAAAGTATATTTGAAGCGGGTAAAAACGGAGGGGTTTCCCTTGAGGATCTTATGACCGAGGAGGCTGTCGGGGCCAGCAGGTTGGAGGAACAGGAGAGTATCGAAGTATTAGGCAGATTATTGACAAAAACGGGTTTCAATAATCTGGAATCGGAAATCATAATCCTTTTTGTTTTTGAAGGATATGATTACCGCGATATGGTCGAATATTTTGAAGAAAGAGATGTCGATGACATACTTGATGAAGAGGCTTTTTCTCTTTTGATCGAGAAATTTCGTGAAAAATTCCAGAAGATAGACCGGGAAACATTGAAGAATATATTCAGCGAAGATATTCCTTTGGATGGGGTGGCCGACAAATATGCTTTAAACGATAATGATCAAATGGATTCGGAATTAGAAATTAAAAAAATCAGTTTTGAGTGTCGGCAGGTCATTGATCGCATTAAAGATATACATAAAAAGCTTATGATCTCGGACAGGCTAGTTCCTGTAGATATCATTGTAGACATTTCGCTTTTACACAAGGATGATCTGGAGGAAAATATGGAAACCTGGGCTTACCTTATATTATCATGCTCGGAGTTTCAAAATGTAAATTTTATTTTTAAAAAACCTGATTTTGCCGGAGATGGAAGCTTTCCTGAGGCATTGAGAGGGGATATAGAGAACGCGCCTCAAGAAACAGATCTGTTAATAGCGCTTATGGATTTTATAAAGGAGAAGGGTGATGTTATTAAGGACCGTATAGATATAGATTCGCTGATCTCGAAAAGGATAAATCAGCCTCAGAGGGAAGATGCGATAGCCGTACCGATTGTTTCAGAGTTATGGTTAAAATGGATAAGGGGATTGTTTCAGGGGAGTAAAATCAATATAAATGACGCACTTAAAAATAATTACCCTATTGCAGTAGAAGAACTTACTTTAACAGATAAAGGTATAGCATTGAGAAACTTCGCGGCTGCTTTGAATATTGGTTTAGCAAAAGCTTACCTGGCCATGTTAGTTAAATCAAAAGACGATAAATATTCTCATTTTCGGGATAGGGTAGGTAGAAAAATAGACCTTCTATATGCGGATTTGAGAAAAGATGTGGAAAAAGGGGATATTGACGCGGGAGTTATTGACGCTATGGTGAGCAACAAACCGGTTACCAGGCTCAACATATCTATATCACTTTCCATACCGAAGATACTGCGTAAAGCGTTGAAGATACTGAAGAAAGAACATGACATAGTGCAGTTATTTCTGCAAAGTGCTTAACCCCGGATTTTGCATTAACAAAGGGCAGATAACGCTTATTTTTTGTATATTGTTTATATGTTTATCCCATAACTCTTTTATATAAAATGTTTTATGAAGATCGACCCCGGTGTGATACTCTTACACAATATGACCAGTTAGCTGCTCGAAGGATGCGTTACGAAATCGGTATCCGGCCGTGGGGAGGAGTAAAACTGTTTTTTTTTACGGAATACATGTTACAAAAAAGGAACAGATAATTTTACGAATGTCCGAAACAAACTACCGTTTTCAGAACTGAAAAACTACATATCTCGTGAAAAGAATACAACAAATAGACAGTAATAATGAGCTGATATATCTATTACTACCGAAAACGGTAGATGATAATAGTTTCCCCTGATGTTAAAACTGTTGCCAATATACAGGCAGGGCAGGTAAGGGCTTTGTCGTTATCTCGATCTACAGTAAGCGATACGCACCAGGACCACTCTGTATCACGAAGGAGGCATGACTAAACCTTATTTTATGAGGTGTTCCGTGACAAGAAGAAAATATCATATTCCCCCCCCGAATTTTTTTAAAAACTCCCCACACTTAAAGAAAAATGATTTTTATACTTGACAGAAAAGACTTTTTTGGTAAAATCTATATTCCGACATCTCGGTTTATATAAGATGTAA
>CAYMTI010000289.1:0-2271 GCA_964393315.1 uncultured Planctomycetia bacterium | reverse complement strand
TATGTCGCCAGAATGGTACCTATCCCGGCCAGGGCGGATAGGAGCCGTACGGAAAACTCGTTATATCCGAACAGTTGATAAAAAAAGGCTGTTATCCACATGTAAAGAGGCGGTTTATCGCTCCACGGGACGCCCCGCCAGTGAAGATTGATCCAGTCGCCTGTTTTAAGTATTTCTTTAGAGACAGCACCGTACACGCCTTCATCCCAAGAACACAGGCTGCCGGAACCGAGGTTCCACAATAATACCACTGCTGATATTATGGACAGGAATATAATATTTTTCTTCATTTGAGTTCTTTTCTAAGTTCAAAAAGTTCTTTGAATGATTTGATGACAACCAGGGGATTGTTCCCCGTGGAAGATCCTTTTTTTCTCGGAAAATGATGTACCCCTATCTGGGATATTCTAAACCCTCTGGCTTTGGAACGTATAAGAAGTTCGGCGCTTATGAATGCAGCGTTACTTTTCAACTCTATGGAATTAACTACCGTTTTTCTTAGAAGTTTGAACGCACAGTCAATATCCCGGACATTAAGTCCGAACAGGAAACGTACTAGCATGTTATAAGCTTTGCCGTTCATTCTCCTGTGGAATGGATCGTTCCTTTTTATTCTGTATCCCGCGACGATATCGTTATCCTGGAAAAGAGGGATAAGGGTGGAAAGCTCTTTAAGATCAAATTGTCCGTCTCCGTCAGAGAAAAATATATTATCATATCTGGCATTCTTGAACCCGGTTTTTAAAGCCGCGCCGTAACCCTTATTAACGGAATGCGATATAAAATGTACATTAGCGAATTCATCGGATAATTCCTTTAGGATATTCTCGGTATTATCAGTAGACCCGTCATTGATCATAAGGATCTCGAAAATTTCCGCCATAGAGGGTATTATAGAAAGAGCGTCTTTTATTAAGTTTCGTATGTTAGATTCCTCGTTATATACCGGGAAAAAAGCGGTTAAATTATCCAATTTTCGCATATTCGTTAATCTCCTTTGCGAAGTATTATAATCTAAAACACGTCGCCTGTCATCCTTAAAATATGGCTGGGCAGGGCCTAAAAGGGGGAACCGGAGGTTACAGTATCGGGTATTACCTTACAAAGTCCGGGACAATATGTTTTTACGTGTTTTTATTTTCTTGAAAGATCGGCTGTTGATTTTTTAAGAAGGTTGAGAGCTTTCTCTATTTTTGGCTGCGCCTTATATATCGATAGCGAAGTTTCATATGATCTCATCGCGTCCGTGGGTTTACGTAATCTTAAATAAAGCAGAGCTTTCATGTTGTGTGCCTGGTATAGTTGAGGGAGTTGTTGTGTTGCCAGATTAAGTTCTTTCAAAGCTTTATCGTTATCACGTTTATTAAAATATATTATGCCCAGGTTATAGTGGGCTATAGGATAATTAGACTTTAACCCTATCGCTTTTTTAAGATATTTCTCCGCTTTAGCGACTTGACCTTTGTTCAAACAGGCGCTGCCTATGTTCCCGTACGCGACCGCGTAGTTCTTATTTATGTCTATGGCCTTCTGATATTGTTCGATAGCTTTGTCTATCTGTTTTTTTTCGTAATAAGTGTTCCCTAGATTCAAATATAAACGCGCGTTTCTCGGATGATATTTTAAGGTGCTGGTAAAGAACGCTATTTCATCGTGCCAGTCTTTGTTTCTTTCTACTGTAGCTCGTCCGAAAAGGAAAAGCGGTATGATCACTGCGATCACTAAAACAAGGTGAAGAGATAACGCATTTTGAGGTATTTTTTTCCACAACTTGGAGAACCCCAGCCCTACGATCATAAAGATCCCTACCGAAGCCATATATATCCAATGTTCTGCCAGAAAGCTGTTTATAGGAATGATATTGGACACAGGAAGCAGAGAAATAAAGAACCATACTATACCGAACGAGACCAATCGTTCATTTTTTTTGTATGTCCAGTAAGCGAGCCAGAGGATAACTGTAACGAATATAAAGGCTGTTAGCGCGGAAGGGCCGAAGATATTCCGGGTTATGGGTATATTCCTTTCCATGTGAAGACCGGCAGGGAATATCATAAGTTTGAAATAGACTATGATTGTTTTAAAGAAAGTGAAGAGCCTCTGAAGAAACGGTATTTTTACGAAAGCCGATTGAGGAGCGATCTCAAATCTAAGAATAGTCGCACGGAGGAAACCGTAGAAACCGACGATCACGCCGTAAGGTATCCATGAGAACTTATATTTAGCGAACAATTCATTTTTATCAGTACCTCTCAGGAAATAAAACATATA
>CAYMTI010000288.1:0-2281 GCA_964393315.1 uncultured Planctomycetia bacterium | reverse complement strand
ATACACAGTCCGGACTGCATTTTATTTTTTCACATACTCGATTATCTTATTAATAACCTGATCTACGGACAGATCAGTAGTATCTATAAAAACCGCGTCTTTGGCCTTTCTTAACGGCCCTACTTTTCTTGTCTTATCAGCGTGATCTCTCTCTTTAAGATCCACGGCGACATCTTCCCGATTCACGGGCTGTCCCTTTGCCCTTAATTCCGCGTACCTTCTCTCTATCCTTTCCTCGAAGGAAGCATCAATATAGAATTTATACTTGGCGTCCGGGAGAACCACCGTCCCGATATCCCGTCCTTCCATTACCGAGCCATCGGTTTTCGCTACCATTTTCCTCTGCAATGCAACAAGATTACTTCTTACTTCCGGTATCGAAGCGACATATTTGACATTACCCGTAACCTCCAGTTTCCGTATATCACAGCTTACATCCTCTCCGTCCATAAATACGCGAATGGTACTTTTTTCAGATTCCGAAGGCATGAGTACCAGATCCAGATCCACCGATAATTCAATGATCTTTTCAATATCCTTGAAACTTATATCTTTTTTCATTACTTTAAGAGTGAGAGCCCTGTACATCGCACCGGTATCAACATATAGATATCCAAGTTTACCCGCGACTTTCCTGCTGCCAGTACTTTTACCACTACCCGCGGGCCCGTCTATGGCAATAGCTTTTCCCTGTTTAAATAATCCCATCTTTTATCCTTTTAAATTCTTTTAAAAGTTTAACAAGATTACCCCTGTCCCCTTTATTTATAGTTTCTTGGATACTCGCAATTTTCTTTTTATACTTCTCTATAGACTTCAACACATTATCACTGTTTGTCAAAAATATGTCTGCCCATAACTGCGGATCACTGGAAGCTATCCTTGTTGTATCCTTGAACCCTGTTGATATGAACGGAGCGTAATTTTCATCGGTCGAACCAGCCAGAGCATAAGCCGCGATATGAGGAAGATGGCTTGTATATGCCAGGATAAGATCATGCTCGGCAGGTGCTAACACCTTTACATTTGCCCCAAGCCCCTTCCAAAAACGAGTTAAATCTTTAACTTGCCCCTCACTATTTTTTTCCCCGGGGGTGATCACGCATACGGAATCCATAAAAAGATCCGCGGAAGCATACTCGACACCTGTCTTTTCGGAACCCGCAAGTGGATGCGACCCAACGAATGTATACCTATCGCAAAACCCGGAGGCAAAATCAACTATATCTTTTTTTGTACTCCCTACATCCGTAATAATAGCCCCCGGACGGATATCTATTAAACTTATTTTTTTCAGGACTTCCTTTTCCGTCTCCACTGGAGTAGCTATTATAATAACCTCAGCGTCTTTCAATGCCTGTTCATAATCATTTATAAAACACTCTGTAACAGCATTTTCCCTGATAGCTCTTTCTCTGGAAGATTCACGACGGCATACCCCCACAATTTTCTCGCACATTCTCTTTTTCAGCAGAGCCTTACCTATGGACCCTCCTATCAATCCCGTACCTATTATCGCGACCTTACCGTATTTCATATTTCTATCCCCAAATTGATAACGCTCATATAGTTCTGCCAACAGCTTCTGCTACCTTTGAAGCAGCTTTCATTAAATCGACGAATTTTTCCGGTAATAACGACTGGTCCCCATCGGAAAATGCTTCTTCAGGATTCGGGTGAACCTCTATCATAAGTCCATCGGCCCCGGCGGCTATGGCAGCCATAGACATATCTTTCACCATACCCCATCTACCAGTACCATGAGAAGGGTCCACGATCACGGGAAGATGTGACAAACTTTTTATTGCCGGCACAGCGCTCAGGTCAAGGGTGTTCCGGGTAAAGTTCTCAAACGTACGTATGCCTCTTTCACAAAGGATAACATTAGAATTGCCCCCGGATAGAATATACTCGGCACTCATTAAAAATTCTTTTATAGTACTCGCTATCCCGCGTTTAAGAAGAATAGGCATCTTCGTTTTTCCGACTTCCTTTAAAAGGTCAAAGTTCTGCATGTTCCTGGCCCCTATCTGGATAACATCGACATACTTCATGAGAAGATCTATATTCCTTACGTCCATCAGCTCCGTTACTACAAAAAGACCGGTTTCATTCTTAGCTTCAGCCATATATTTCAACCCTTCTTCTCCCAACCCCTGGAAACTATACGGACTCGTACGCGGTTTGAACGCGCCGCCTCTTAATCCTAACGCTCCGGCGCTTTTCACTTTTTTTGCAGTTTCTACTATCATCTCTCTGTTTTCCACGGAGCAGGGACCTG
>CAYMTI010000287.1:0-2308 GCA_964393315.1 uncultured Planctomycetia bacterium | reverse complement strand
TTTTAGCATATTACGAAACGATCCTCCCCTATATCCGTCGGTACCTTAAATTCATGCGACCCGGCGCCTCCCATCATCCCCGAATCCGCTTCCACCGCGACATAAGGTATCCCGCATCTGTCGAATATTCTGGTATAAGCCTTAAACATAGCTTCATAACTTTTTCCCATACCTTCGAGGCTTTCGTCAAAGCTGTAAGCATCTTTCATTATGAACTCGCAGCTGCGTACAACACCGAACCGAGCCCTCACCTCATCTCTGAACTTAGTCTGTATTTGGTACAATGTAAGCGGTACATCTTTATAAGACCTCATTTCCCTTGAGGCCAGATCCGTTATGATCTCCTCATGCGTCGGCCCCAGAAGGATCTCTTTGCCATGCCTGTCTTTTATTTTCATCATAACATCACCTATGATATCGTAACGTCCTGTTCTCTTCCACAATTCAGGAGGCTGTAACGCTGGCATCATAAGTTCAACAGCTCCGGCTCTATTCATTTCCTCCCTGATTATATTCTTAACCTTATGTAAAACCTTTAATCCCGCAGGCAAGTAAATATAAGCACCCGCCGTAAGCCTTCTGATAAGTCCTCCCCTTACCATAAGCTTATGACTTATTGCTTCCGCTTCCTGCGGATCTTCCTTTAGCGTAGGCAAAAAAGCTTTAGACCATAACATGTTTAACTCCCTATATAGCGTCAACCCCCTGTGGTTAACCTTTATTTCAATTAAACATTTCATTATCACCGCAGGCACAGGGACCTGCTCCACCCTACTTGCATTCCGCCTTTATCAGTTCCAAAAGGACTTCAACCGAGTTTTCATAACTAACGGTTCTTATGATCCTGCCATGTCTGAAGATCGCGCCCTTATCTTTACCGAAAGCTATACCTATATCGGCGCTTCCGGCTTCTCCCGGACCGTTAACTTCACACCCCATAACCGCGATAAGAAAACCCTCCGTCCCGCCTAAAAGAACTAGCTCAGGATCATTTTTGATCTCAGTTTCCACTCTTTCGACTACTTTCAAAAGATCGACCTGGCAACGTCCGCATGTCGGACAAGCTATTACCTCCGGACCGAAATTTCTGGATCCGGCGCTTGAAAGTATTCTGCGGGCGGCCGTAACTTCACAAACAGGATCACCGGTCAAAGATACCCTTATGGTATCTCCTATTCCCTGTAAAAGTAAAGCTCCTATCCCCATACTTGACTTCACAATACCATTATCATAAGAACCGGCGGCGGTTATTCCGACATGAAGAGGGTAATCACATTTTACCGCGATCTCTTTATAAGCTTCTACCGTTGTAAGAACATCCGAAGATTTAAGAGAAAGTACAATGTCCTGAAATCTCTTTTTTTCGAAATATTCCAGATATTTTAAAAGAGATCCCACCATTATACCATGCGGTGTAGCCGCTTTTTTAGCCATGTTTACCAGAGACCCGGAATTTATACCTATTCTCAAGGGTATTTTTTTCTCCGCGGCTGCATCTATGACAGCGTTTACCTGTTCTTCTCTATTGATATTCCCCGGATTGATCCTGATCTTATCTGCGCCGGCCTCTATAGCCCTTAAGGCTAGAACATGGTCAAAATGGATATCTGCCACAATGGGAATACTGATCTCTTTTTTTATCTGACGAATAGCCTTAGCGGAATCGATATCTTTGACCGCTGACCTGACTATTTCGCACCCGGACTTTTCCAAAAGTATTATTTGCCTGACCGTGGAATCTATATCTTTAGTATCCGTTTTTGTCATAGACTGAATAGCAACAGGCGAATTGCCTCCGATCGAAACCTTCCCTATTTTTATTTGTCTCGTATTATGCCTTCTCATATTATTTCGTCCCGGACATTTATACCTCAATAGAAAAAGCGTCCTTGCCAAACATTATTTGGGATAGCTTTATTTCCCCGAAGGTATTAGTTTGATCACGTCATTATAAGTAACGAACAAAGCAAACCCCACCAGCAGGAACAAAGCAATAATAGTAACTATTTCCTGCGATCAGATACTTACCGGCCGGCCCCTGAATTTCACAATCCCCAGAAAAATTATAAGCCCTCCGTCCAGAACCGGGAACGGCAACAGGTTGAAAATTGCCAAAGCCATACTTATATGAGCGGTAATGATCAATAAGTGAACCATACCCATATTTGCCGCGTTCATTATTAAACTGGCTATACCTACAGGCCCTGAAACTGAGGCTTTAACAGGCATACCTCCTGTTAATAAAAGCCCTATCCCATTGTATGTCATAGCGGTAAGGTATAAAAGCCTCTAGCCCCCGTGGTAAAAT
>CAYMTI010000286.1:0-2310 GCA_964393315.1 uncultured Planctomycetia bacterium | reverse complement strand
GTTTCTAATGCTGCAGCGGCTACAACGGACTTAAAAACAGATCCAGGTGGATAAGCTCCAGAAATAGCCCGGTTCAAAAGAGGATATTCTCGGTCGTTCAGGATATCCGCTCTTTCTTTCTTTCTTTTCTGGTCTATGAATATTACTGGATCAAAAGAAGGTGAACTGCTCATGGCCAGGACTTCTCCTGTCCGAGGGTTCATAGCGACAATAGCTCCTCTTTTTCCTTCCAATAGCTCATCACAATATAATTGCAGATCCAGGTCTATGGTAAGGTATATGTCTTTCCCCGGCACAGGTTCCCTGTATCCCAAAGTCATAGCTTCCCGGCCTAAATGGTCAACTTCTATCTGTTTTCCTCCATGGGTCCCTCTCAAATACTGATCATAATATTTTTCAATTCCTCCCCTGCCAACAAGATCATTTATACTGTATCCATAATGTTTTAATCTCTCGAATTCCGAGCGATTTATCGTACCTAGATATCCAAGTACATTAGCAGCAGCTTTACCGTATATATACTGGCGTTTAGTAGAGACATCCATCATAAGACCGGGCAATTCATTGGATATTTCTTCGAGGAGAACGGCTTTCTGTAAACCTATATCCTCAGCGACGCAAAAAGGAACATATGGCTGAGCTCCGCTTCTTTTTATATCCTCCAAAACTGAGCCTTTCGATTCTTCCAGAATAGAACTAAGGCTTCCCGCGAGAGCATCAAAATCCTTTACCCGGGAATATATTACGCAGGCGTTGAAAGAAAGAACGTCTTTTACCATAGGACGCCTCTCTCTGTCATATATAGTGCCTCTAGGCGCTATGAGAGGAACGACCTTTAGCCTGTTTTCCTCTGACAAGACCTTATATCTTTCATATCTGGTAACTTGTATATGAAATAGCCCGTACAAAAGCACACATAAACCCAAGGCAATAATCACGGAAAAAATCTTGATTCTCATAATAAGATCAGTAAAAGATCCTGTTCGGATCCGAAATATCCTTTTTTCTTTTCAAAGAAATATTAAACATCAAAAACATTAGAGGGTAAGTTACCGCTGATAACAGAAGGGATTTCCAGTTAACGGCAATAACATAAAACACCGAAACATTATTATTATTCAAAGAGTTCAACATGAGTGTATGCGCGAGCATAACAAATAACAGGCCGATTACGGTTATCAAGATCCCTCCCGCAGGATTATTCCGGTTGAACAACTTGCCGACAGCATATGCCATGCCGCCTAACATCGGAAAAACAAAAATATCTCCGGATATCGTTTCAGGAGAAAAAACACCTCTTAATACCCCGGCGAGACAAGCAAAGATAAGAACATTTTTTAGCTCGTAAAAGATACCGGCATATACGACCAGTATAACTATAAGATCGGGAAAATTCTTTATTCTTGAGGCAAAGAACACCTGGGAAGCCGTAAACAACAGCAAGAACAAATATATTTTCATATCATTTTTCATATGATCGACTCTTTATACCGGGATCGCTTCAGTCTTTGATGCATAGAACTTCTTCCTGTATATACGGATCAGCGGCAGGTTTTATGAATGCATATTGATATAACCCTGTTTTACTTTTTTGGACAGAACTTATCTTTCCTATCAATATCCCTTCAGGAAATATCCCGCTCAATCCGGAAGTGACAACTTCTTCTCCTACTTTAATGTCAGCATCCACGGGAAGATAAAGTATTTTTACTCTCTCAGCTCCACCCCCGGCGATTATACCATTTATACGGGAAGATTTAAGCATCCCTCCGGTCTTAAACCCCGGATGATCTATAAGCATAACCGTACTCAAATGTTCACCGATGTCTGTTACCTTCCCGAGCAATCCCTCGGCAGAACACACAGCACATCCGGGTTTAAGACCCTCCTGTTCCCCTTTATTAAGATAAAATGAACTTACCCAGTTATTGGGATTACGAGCGACAACCTCAGCCGAAATAGTATCGTAATCTGTTTTGTCTTTAAATTCGAGCATATCACGGAGCCTGTTATTCTCTTCCGCCAGAGATTCATACCTTTTTAATTCCAGGGAAAGAAAAGCCACCTTTTTGCTCAGGATCTTATTTTCCTGGAGTATCTCTTTTTTATTCTCTAATCGGGCTTCAAGGCTTGAAAGGAAATTTACGGGTAGCAAAATAAGCTTTCTGAAAAAACCAATAAATCCATCGCGGAAAACAGGGACAGAGAAAAGAACAGAAAACGTAATTATTATAATTACGCTTACTATCCATTTTTTACTCTGCTGGGAAATTCTATACACATCGATCTTCTGATTTATTATTTCTGTAA
>CAYMTI010000285.1:998-2314 GCA_964393315.1 uncultured Planctomycetia bacterium | reverse complement strand
GAACTTTCTGAAACTTATTGTAAAACTATTTTCACTTTATAGATGATTATATAACATAGGTAATTTTCATTCAATATAGTTGATCAGACTCCCGATCTTTTCTATTTTAATCTCGACAGTATCTCCCTTATTGACCGGCCCGACATTAGACGGTGTCCCCGTGGTTATTACATCTCCCGGATTCAGGGTCATTACAGCGGAAATGTATTCGACCAATTCAGGGACTTTAAATATCATGTTCTTTGTGTTTGAATCCTGACATATCCGTCCATTCACATAAGAGCTTATGCGGAGAGCAGATATATCTATATCATCCACGAGAAAAGGTCCAAACGGCGCGAAAGTGTCAAAACTTTTAGCTCTTGTCCATTGTCCATCTGATTTTTGTATGTCTCTAGCTGTAATATCATTGAAACATGTAAAACCCAGGATATAATCTTTCCAGTCATCGCGGGATACATTTTTGGCCGTTTTTCCTATAATTAGACCCAGTTCCGCTTCATGATCGACACGTTCAGATATGGAAGGGTATATTATTTTGTCCTTATGTCCGATAACAGAAGTAGATGGTTTTAAAAAAATTATTGGATCAGAAGGGATATCCATTGAAAGTTCTGCGGCGTGGTCACTATAGTTGAGGCCTACCGCTACAATTTTTGAAGGGTTTGATGGCGGAAGTATCTTTACCTCGTTAATGTCAATATAATGAGGTTTTCCTTGGATATTTTTATATTCAATGGTATTTCCATTAAGTGATCCTTGATAAGAGATATCGTTATACTCAAAATTTACTGTTATCATCAAACTTCTCCATGACAAAACAAGGATGAACCGTCGGCTATGCATGATATTTCAATATCGGCGTTTTTAGGAAGGGATATTACTCCGACTACCGAACGGGCAGGTAAAACATCGGATTTTTTAAAAACATCAGCATAAACTTTATTTACCTCGGTAAATAAAGTTATATCCCGCATGAATATCTCTATCTTCACAATATTGTTCAACGAAAGTCCGATCTCTCCCAGGATGGATCGGATATTGCGAAAGATACGGTCTGTTTTTTCTGATATATTTCCTCGTATCAGCTTACCGGTGACCGGATCGATGGGTATCTGTCCGGAAACAAAGATAAGATCATTGATCTGTACGGCCTGCGAATAAGGCCCTATTGGTTCCGGAGCGTTTTCGCTGTAGATAATTCTTTTCATGGTATTTATCGTTATTTTGATCTTATCTCAACATTTATTCCAAGTTTTTTTAAATGTTCCATTTAACGGTCTATTTCAACTTTATCTCCTTTTATAATCAGATAA
>CAYMTI010000285.1:0-988 GCA_964393315.1 uncultured Planctomycetia bacterium | reverse complement strand
AGCACCTCTTTTTGCAATATTTCTTTCTGCCATTAAAATTTATTATCATATCGCATATGAGTGGTTCCTCTTTCAGTTCTCCAGGTATGAATAGTTCTATTTTCATTTCTTCCATTTTTGCTCCTTTCGAAATCGATTAATCAGTGAATCCCATATCTAAAAAATTTTTAAGCTTTTTTGCCCTGATCGGGTGCCGTAATTTTTTCAAAGCCTTTGCTTCTATTTGACGAACTCTTTCTCTGGTAACGTTAAATATCTTACCCACCTCTTCAAGTGTCCGTGGATATCCATCCCCTATCCCAAAACGCAGGGTAAGGACTTTTTGTTCACGTTCAGTAAGGGTGAAAAGGACTTCATCCATTTGTTCTTTAAGCATAGCATATGCCGTGGCGTTAGCGGGAGATACCGCTGATTTGTCCTCTATGAAATCCCCGAAATTCGTATCTCCCTCATCTCCTATAGGGGTTTCAAGTGAGATGGGATGCTGCGCTATTTTTATTATCCCGCGGACTTTATCGACCGGAAGTTCCATCGCGTCGGCGATCTCTTCAGGGGTCGGTTCTCTACCGTTCTGTTGGACCAGAGAGCGGGAAATACGCACAAGTTTATTTATCGTTTCGGTCATATGAACCGGAATACGTATAGTCCTTGACTGATCAGCTATGGATCGGGTGATCGCTTGTCTTATCCACCATGTGGCATATGTACTGAATTTGTATCCTCTTTCGTACTCGAATTTATCGACAGCTTTCATCAAACCCATGTTTCCTTCCTGTATCAGATCAAGGAAGGAAAGTCCCCTGTTCGTATATTTCTTGGCGATACTTACCACTAGCCTCAAATTTGCCGCTACCAGTTCTTTTTTCGCTTTGGTATATTCGGATTCAATGTTATCAAGTTCCTGAGCTTCATTAACTACGGAATCGGCGTTGGTTCCTATTAATTTACAAAGCTTGCGTAAGGCTCTTTGAACTTCTTTCAGTTCTTT
>CAYMTI010000284.1:0-2323 GCA_964393315.1 uncultured Planctomycetia bacterium | reverse complement strand
TTGATCGGTTATACCCCTATCATTAAGAACAATAAGATCGGCATAAGTGCCGATTATCTTATCTTTTATTTCTTCATCAAACCCGTTCATCACGGAAAGTACGACAATGAGGGCCGCTACTCCAAGAGCTACACCGAGAACGGATATACCCCCTATCAAAGAAATTATCCCTTCTTTCCTTCTGGATAAAAAATATTTAGTGCTAAGAAAAAGTGTCCACATAATCATCTCATAATTCGTAATTCATGATCCGTAGCTGAGAATAGTTAACCTTTCTACTACTAACTACGGATCACTAACTAATTTATTCCGGCCTCATATGAGGGAAAAATATAACTTCCCGGATATTCGGCGAATCGGTCAATATCATGGCTAGCCTATCTATACCGATACCCAGCCCGCCGGCCGGAGGCATTCCATACTCCAGTGCCCTGACAAAATCTTCATCCATCATAGCATCGGGATCGGCTTCGACCTGCTCCTGAAAACGCTTCTTCTGCTCTATGGGGTCATTAAGCTCCGAATAAGCATTGGCTATTTCCATCCCGCCCATATATAATTCAAACCTATCTACAAGCCCGGGAGAATCTTTCTTCTCTTTTGCCAGAGGGCTTATCTCTTTGAACATATCGACGACAAAAACGGGATTAGTCTCAGTTTCAGGTTCAACAAGTTCTCCTACTATATTTATAAGCTGGGTCTTACTGACCTTATCTCCTTCTATTTCGATCCCTTTATCTTTCAACTTACCTACCCAGGTTTCCAGGGGATCCTGCACTCTTATTCCGAAATTTTTATCCATCAATTCCGCAAAAGAAACTTTTTTCCAATGAGTAAGATCTACTTCTCTGCCCTGATACGTGAACTTTTCCGTACCAAGCACTTTTTTAGCCGCATTCCGTATTATTCCTTCCGTGAGCTTCATCATGCCTTCGCAGTCAGAATAAGCCTCGTAAACCTCCATCATAGTGAATTCGGGATTATGTCTTACCGAAATACCCACATTTCTAAAAGACCGGTTGATCTCATATACTTTCTCAAACCCCCCCACCAGCAGCTTTTTCAAGTAAAGTTCCGGCGCTATTCTAAGAAACAGGTCCATATCAAGCGCTTCATGATGGGTCTTAAAAGGTTTTCCCGCCGCTCCTCCCGCTATGGGATGCATCATAGGAGTTTCAACTTCTATAAATCCCCTGCTGTTCAAAGTATCCCTTACGCTCTTGATCACCTCTATTCTTTTAAGGAATTTCTTACGGGCCTCATCATTCACTATAAGGTCTACATACCTCTGCCGGTATCTTGTTTCGACATCTTTCAACCCGTGCCATTTCTCAGGAAGAGGCAAAAGCGACTTAGACAAGACAATAAAAGTATCTGCCTGTATGGTATCTTCGCCTGTCCTCGTCCTGAACAGCTGTCCTTCAACGCCTATTATATCTCCTATATCAAGGTTCTTGAATATACCAAAAAGTCCATCCCCGACGATATCTTTCTTGATATATACCTGTATCTTCCCGGTCTGATCCTTTATATCAATGAACGCGCTTTTCCCATGTTCCCGGCGGGCCATAATTCTACCTGCTATTATACTTTTTCTCCCTTCTGAATAATCATTTTTTACATCCAGTATATTTTCCTTGTCCGAAAAATTATATCCAAACGGGTACACCCCCTGTTCGATCAATTTATTCAGATTTTTATATCTTTGCTCTATTATCTCGTTTTTACCTTCCATATCCGTTACCTCTTCCATTTTAATTCCTTTCATTATAAGCACTTAAGACAAATATACTCTTTATGTAGGTTGCTATATTTAAGTAAATAATAGTATTATCTATTTTAAATAAGTAATATACATACGAATTCAATCCAAACAAATATATCTATAATACGGGAACATGTCAATGTGAATACATGCTTTGTATGTATGATTTTATTATCCTAACAATAAAAAAGAGCAATAACGATTTTTTAGATCGTATATGGCCTAATATCAATTGCATGAATTAGTTTTACTTTTTCCCGGGATAAGATAATGAAATCAACCTTGCTCAGTATGTCGTATGCTGTATATCTCCATAGATCTTATTGTTTATTTTTTTGCATTCCAACAATTTTGTCTCTGGCAAAATTCACATCTTTTCTTCTTGTACATCCACTCATAACATATCCGCACCTCTCTTCTTATCCGGATTAGGAGAGATATTTATGCGGGGCTTTAAAAAACGATCTTAGCTCGGCACGCGAGTAAAGCGAGCGGTAAGATCGTTGGGAGTGTATAATTGAGTGTGTCTGAGGGGGGATAAAAGAAAAGGGATAACTA
>CAYMTI010000283.1:0-2323 GCA_964393315.1 uncultured Planctomycetia bacterium | reverse complement strand
GCTATAGACGCATTGGAATACGCTACCCCCTGGTATAGATTCCTGTATATGGATTTTTATGTATTCGTTTCAACTTATATGAAATGGTTGTGGTGGATAATATACTATGTTTCGGACATAAAATTGTTCGATATCCTGACCAGAAAAGGCAGGGCTTTGAGTGATTATAAGGATCTTCCAGGCTTGGCGGAAGAGCTTATAAGTAAATCTCCCGATATTATAATTTCAACCCATTTTATGCTGCCGAGTATCGCCGGTTTATTAAAAAAGAGAGGTATTAGATCCCGGCTGTATACCTTGGTTACGGATTACGGACCTCATTACTGCTGGTTTTCCAGATTTATAAACGGGTTTTTTGTCGGAAGTGAAAGGGCAAAGATCGAGCTGATTAAAAAAGGAGTTACCCCGGGCAGGATATTTGTTACAGGTATCCCCGCCGGGTCTAAATTCGGCCAGTTTTTTGACGCAGATAAGATCCGTGCTGAATTTGGACTGGATCCCGGCAAAAAGACAGTTTTTATTATGAGCGGAGGTTTTGGTGCAGGACCGATAGAAAAAATCCTTGATGGGCTCGATTTTTCAACCCAGGATATACAGGTTATAGCTGTTTGCGGTCATAATAAGGAATTGTACGCGAAGATAAGCGTTAAAAAATATAATTTCAAACTGATCCCGACAGGGTTTACTGATAAGGTAGCTGAGAGCATGTTCATTGCGGATGTAATGGTCTCCAAGGCGGGGGGATTGACCGTAACTGAAGCAATGAATTCCGGACTTCCGCTGGTATTGTATGCCTCTATACCGGGACAGGAAACATGGAATGTCAGGTTCCTTACGGAAAACGGAGCTGCCAAACGCGCGCGAAAAGTATCTGATATAGCGGGAATGGTTGATAGTATGTTAAAAGACGCCGATGAATATAAAAAAATAAAAGACGGGTTGAAGAAAATACGCAGACCGGACGCGGCCCGGGATATTGCTGATATAGTCCTGGAGGCGGGAGCCTGGCACAATAAAGAGAAAATGTGATAGAAAGAGGGATAATATGGGAAAAGATTTTTTGAATTCTTTAAATAAGATACTTGTATGCGAGAAGCTAGCAGGGGTTACAGATCTTTTCACGCAAGAGAACAAAAAAACGGGAGAAGGGAATATGACTTTTTCGGCATTGAAAAAGGAAGTTTCCAAATGTACTAAGTGCGATCTTTGCCGTACCAGGACCAATGTGGTTTTCGGCGAAGGAGATCCTAATGCGGATCTTATGTTCGTGGGGGAAGCTCCCGGCAGGGATGAAGATCTTGGAGGGCGTCCTTTCGTGGGAAGAGCCGGGCAGCTATTAACAAAGATCATAGAAGCAATAGGATTAAGCCGCGAAGATGTTTTTATCGGAAATGTGTTGAAATGCCGTCCGCCTGATAATAGGAATCCTCTGCCTCCAGAGATAATCCAATGTTCACCCTATCTCCATGCCCAGATAAATCTCATAAAGCCCAAAGTCATATGTGCTCTTGGTAAATTTGCGGCACAGACCCTGCTTAACACGGAAATCCCTATCAGTAAGCTACGGGGAACTTTTCATGACTATCGGGGTGTAAAATTGATGCCGACGTATCACCCCGCCTATTTGTTGCGTAACTCCCAGGGTAAGAAGGACGTGTGGGAAGATATGCAGATGATAGCCCGAGAGCTGGATATAAAAATACCTAATATCAGACGAGAGGACGGAGGTGATAGACGATAGGGAAATACAGAAGTTTGTTACCCGGAGTCTATGCCTTAATTGTTTTTATTATGAAAGATAAATACGTGGAAGTGGTTACAAGTTTACCTGTTGACAGTACTTTTCAATATAAAGTGCCAGATAACCCGTCTTTTGTCCCCTTGGTGGGGAAAAGGGTGCATATACCTTTTCGTACCGGGAAAAGGATAGGCTATATAGTCAAACTGGAAGGGAAACCCGTAGTCGATAATCCTAGGGCTTTAATCGATGTTATTGACGATGATCCTATCTTTACGGAAGATATGATAGAGTTGGCACGTTGGATCAAAGATAACTATTTCTGCAGTTGGGGGGAAGCTCTGGAAGCTATGATACCCGGCGCGTTGAAGCGTGGAAAAACGGGAATGGTTCCCAGGCTTGACGAAAAAGAAGAAGCAGTAAAAAAAACAACACCCCATTTTGCTAATCCGGAGCAGAAGAAAGTAATCGTCCGTGTGAATGAGTATATAGATAAAAAGCAGCATAAAGTTTTTTTACTTCACGGGATAACCGGCAGCGGGAAAACTGAAATATATCTAGAGACAATGCGGAATGTGCTGGAAA
>CAYMTI010000282.1:0-2331 GCA_964393315.1 uncultured Planctomycetia bacterium | reverse complement strand
TTTCTGTATCATAATATATTTGCCGAAGATCTGAAAAGGCTTCTTGATATTAAAATTAGAAAGGTTATGGAACTCATCAAAGATCACAACACAGTTTTTCCCCGTTTCGAGCTTAAATACCGATGTTATTTCAAGTAAAGACTCATAAGCTTTAACATTACGTCTTTTACTCAAATACCGCAGGATATTATCTACTTTTTCGATAGTATTTGGTATTTTATTCCGCGCGACTTTGATCAGGGTTTCCAGATCGCTGTCCTGAGGCGCTCCTACAGATCTCAGATAATTGTAAAGCAGCGTAGCTATAAAACGATTGCAGAACATTTTTAGATCTATACCGTCAAGATCTATATAGAGAGGAATAACTTTAGGATCATCTATGTTGTTGAGAAAATACCTGAGTATGGAAGATTTTCCACAAAGCATCGGACCGGAAAGAGCCATGTTTTGACGGTACCCGCCTTTCAGAGAAGTAACTCTTTTGCTTAAAGTACCCAACACTTCTTCTCTTCCGAAGAAATTTTTACCAGAAACCGGTTCTATGAACATATGTTATATATAAATCCGTGTTATTAAAAACAAAGAAAAAATTTTCTATCATCGTTGATTATTATATCAATACCTCTGATATTTTCAACGATAATATTAACAATAGCATTTTCAAATAAGCTCTTTGATCATATATCGAAAAAAAGAAAAATTGCCTTGACAAAAAAAGACATTCTCTATACGGCCGCGTTGTCATTTCATTCATCCATTCCGGGTGGTTTTACATGCCATTCATAACCGTTAACAGCGTCTTTATACCCTCTGTCAAAAAGTTTCTTCATCTGATCCGGATCAAATTCCTCTTTCTTAGCCGGCCTGTAATCCGAAGGAATATACGCCAGATAAAAATCATTACCCCGCTCGTTCATGAAAGAATATATCCTGTATGTATCCCCTATACCCTGCGTGTTTATCATAGTATCCAGAGCACGGCCCGCGATCGAAGGTAGATTATCTTTTGTGGCGGCATAATCACCTTTGACATACCCGTTCCTGATAATATAATATTTTGCCCTGATCTTTGAAAGATCAATTCCTTTATTCTTTAATCCCTCTACGTACGGATCGACCAGCGAGTATACGGTAAATGCCTGCGCTATTGTCCCTCCGTCCACATGCATCTCATCATATGTTTTCCCATCCGCTTCGACCTCAATGAAAACCGGAGGAAAAACTATGGGGATAGAAGCTGAAGCCCTTATAACCTCCCCGAACAACTTTTTATCTCCCTTAACCGCTATAGCTCCCATATCCCATACTATAAACTTTTCGGCGTCAAGATTTGTAGTTCCTACATACAACCTGCGCCCCTTTTTGTATTCTGCGGCTATTTTTTCCAGGATATCGTCCGTCACCCATTTTTTTATAAGTTTTTCCAGGGGTTTATTGCTAGCGAATGAATCGCCAGTCAGAGCGCGTATAGGCCCCCTAATAGACATTACGTCCTTAGTGGACATAGTAGTATAAAGCATTTCAAGATCCTTATCATATTCTTCCCCAAGAAAAACAAAAGGCGCGGTTATGGCCCCGGTACTAACTCCGGTCACTACCTTAAATTCGGGTCTTGATCCCTCAGCACTCCATCCCTTCATAAGCCCTGCTCCATATGCCCCGTTAGCAGCACCTCCGGATATTGCGAGAAGCGGATAATTTTTCACACCATCGGGCCCTGTATATTCAGGATCTTCCTTTTCTAACGCTTTCATAAGATTTCTCTGAAGCAGAGAATCCTTTGACCCGAGATAAGTCCTGATCTCGGACATGTTATTTACTGTAGCCTTTGTGAAAAGATCTTCCGGTAAAACCCGACGATGAGCCGTTGAACACCCTGAACCAAGAAAAGCAAAAAAAGTAATACATGCAAATAAAACCCGGGATCTGTTTTTCATGATCCTGCTCCTCCTTAATTGTTTCATATAAGAACTTCAATATTTGTGAACTTTATCTGATTGCTCTGCTCTCTATTTGTCCGCATATCCCCGTTAGAAAAATAATCAGGACGCGTAAACGAGTATTCTCATTATCCATCCCGTTCTCTTATGGAAAATCCCCGAGAAATACCACCTTTCTCTCGCCACCAAACGTCTATATCATCAGCTTAGACTTTTAGTTGCCGATAACCACTCACTTAAAAACTTCTCCTTCAACCTTCTTAATACTATACCATTATTTCCATAAATTGCTATAAATATATTAGGACGCAACAAGCACCTTTCCAAAAATATAAACGTTTTTATGCCTGAATGTCAAAATTGCCGGAGAAAGAATTTTTTCACGAAGATA
>CAYMTI010000281.1:0-2334 GCA_964393315.1 uncultured Planctomycetia bacterium | reverse complement strand
CTATTTTAAATATCAATTATGTATAACAAGATAATATACAGCTAAAAACAGAAAAGATCTTAAAGGGGGAGGCGAAAATGGGAAAAATCAAAAATATCGGTATATTGACCAGCGGCGGTGATTGCGGCGGACTAAACGGCGTAGTTAAAGGAGCAGCCGGGATGGCTAATAGTATGGGCATCAACTGTTTTGTCATTCCCAATGGTTATGCCGGGTTATATAACTTAGTCGATTTTGAAAAATTGACACAGCTTACAATGGACAGGATCGACCATATTAACGCTAATCTAGCGGGATCGGAAGCCGGTCATTCCCGGGTCAAAGTCTCTAAAATAAAAGATTCAGAAAAATACGATAAAATAAAGAAAGGTTTAAATAAGTTCAATATAGACGGCCTTGTCATAAGCGGAGGGGATGATTCCGGAAGCGTAATGGTAGATCTGTATAAAAACGGCATCAAATGCGTTCATGCTCCCAAGACCATGGATCTAGATCTGCAAACTTATTCGGTTGGCGGCGATTCCACAATAAACAAGATCGCGGTCTTTACTGATGAGCTCAAGACTACGGGAAGAACCCATAATCGTGTTATTATCATGGAAGTTTTCGGCAGATATGCCGGACATACGGCGTTTAGAGGAGGCGTTGCCGCGGATGCTGATGCTATTTTAATACCGGAGATCCCTGTTGATTTCAATATATTATATGATCATGTAAAAACCACTTTATCAAACAGGATCAATACCAGCGACGTAAACGCGGGAACATATCTCATAATTGTGGCAGAAGGGATGACCGACGCTTCCGGTAAAGAGATCGTCGATGAATCGTGCGTAGCTGACGCTTTCGGCCATAAAAAACTGCAGGGCGCAGCTAAATATGTTTGCAGTCAGTTATCAGATCGATTTAAAAAAGATCCTGAGATAATTGATTTTATGAAAAAAAATCAACTATACGTTGAAAACATGTACGTAGCGCCTGAAGTACGTTCAGTAGCGCCTGGACATCTCGTGAGATGCGGAAGAAGTTCCGCCTATGATGTAAACTTCGGACTGGAAATCGGAGCCGCCGCCGTTGTTCTCCTCAATAACGACATAGCGGGCGTTACCTTAGCAGGTGTTTCCGGGAATGAGATCAGATTTATGCCTGCAGAAAAAGCTATAGAACAAAGACACGTTGACCTTTCCCAGGTGGCATTATTTGAGAATCTGGGCATTTGTTTCGGAAGATCAAAACAAAACTATTCACCTAAACTTATAAAAATAAACGAAAGTCCGGAAAGATATATGTAAAGATCAAGTGCAGCATAATGTAAATAAGGAGGCGTTAAACTTCGCCTCCTTATTTATGGAGAAATCATGAAATATCAACAAGGGAACATCGGCAGAGTTTTTGTTGTTAAATTCGAGCATGGCGACAACATTTTTGATCAGCTAAAAGAATTATTTAAAACGGAACAAATATTTTTGGCCAGCATTTTTTTGATAGGCGCGATTAAAAAAGGGAAACTTGTATCCGGTCCAAGAACAGCGGAGTTCCCTCCTGATGCTATATGGAAAAAAGTTGATACCCCTTCGGAGATCCTCGGGATAGGGACTATCGTATATACTGAAAACGATCCGGAACCCCACATTCATATAACACTGGGACACGGAGATAAAACACTTACAGGCTGCCTCCGCGAATTTGCCGAGGTTTTCATAACTGTTGAAGCAGTAATAGCTGAAATATCAGGTATAAAAGCATTTAGAAAAATGGATGAACACATAAAAGTAAGAACACTGGATATGAATGATGAAGCTCCATAATAACAAAAGAAAAACTCCCAGATACAACGCGAACCTTATCATAAAATATGGTAAACCCTATAATACCGTCAGATCAATATCCAGAACTGAGAATATATCATTAGGTGGTACATTTTTTTATTCGCTAACTCATTTACCCATAGGATGTGAACTTCGGTGTACTTTGCTACGATTAAGAACGCGCTCCGAAATGAAATTGCAGGCAAGGGTCATAAGATCAGAGGAACTGCCCGGTAAAATAATCACCACGTATGGGATAGGCATAGAATTCATAAAGCTGTCATTCACCGAACAGAAGAAACTGCTTCAATTAATTAAATAGTGATTCCTTTCCCGAAAAGATAAAATCAAATTAAAAATAATTTTTTTATTTAATATTTTATTCTTCAGCCTTAAGAACAGTAAAAGAAACACTCTTCGCTAACCCCTTTTAATACTGAATAATAGAACAATAAGGATAAACTGTTGCACGCATTATATAACTAATTTTAGAAACATAAAAAAAATATAGAAAGAAAGCAAAAGT